>JAICHE010000097.1 GCA_025922755.1 Nitrososphaeraceae archaeon | reverse complement strand
TAATTTCAAATTCTCCAGTCAAGGCCTGACTTCCGAATTTAAGATCGGTCTCCAATAAAGGATACGCAATCTGAACTGACCACAAATCATTTCCAGATGATTTTGGATAAATCTCTGAATTTTTTAGAACTTTTTCAGTTGTCAAATGAATAACCTTCATGTAGTGTTTACCATCGCTAGGAGAATAGTTTTGTATTTCAACTAGTGCACGAATTATTTGGTTTGGTGCATTTAGATAAAATATTGAAGGTCCATCCATAGTGATTGTTATTATTTTTTGATCAGGATTTATTGTATTTTTTTCAGGTAAGGGGGTTTGGGAACTTTCTTTTTTGAAAGAAAACGAAATTTCTTTTTTTGCAGATTCAAAGAATAGATAGATTGGATAGTTTCCATTTTGTTTGAAAAACCCCCCGCCTATATCAAAACTAAAGGTAAATGAGCCATTAGAAGTGGGTCTTGCCTGACCAAGGGATACAATGCTTCCTTCAGGATCAGTTACACGATAAGTTACATCAATTGCTGAATGAATCTTTGAATCAAAATTTTTGATATTCCCACTTACTGTGACTTTGTCCCCTTCGAGGTAAACTGTTTTGTCAGTTTTAGCAATTATTTCTACTTCGGATTGAGCATATACTGTGGATACGCCACATAGCATTACTCCAACAAGGATTGATAATAATAAAAAATTCATCCATTTGTTGTACTGTAATGACTTCTTAAGATGTTTTTCATCAACGGCAAATACACGTCTTGAGTCCAGAGCTTGGTTTTACAACCAGACAGTAGTTTGTCACAGTACTGCTTTTCATCTTTTGTTAGTTGTGAGGCATGAAGATAGTTTTTCTTTGCTGCCAGCTCGTAGAGAAACGAGTAATATTCCCGAAGGATCTCTTTTTCTTGCATTTCTTGCGTAATCATCATTTACCAAGGGAATGAAAACCCCAGAATTATTTAGAATCTGGCTTACTTTTTGCGCATTACATGTTCAGAATTGGAATTTTTTTTACCAATTTAGTTCAATAATTGAACACCTGATACTATCTTAACATCAGGAAATACTAGTTGACTCCAAGATGACCATGGCAGAACCTATTACTGAGCAAAAAAAAGAAATTAGAATTGATGCAATAGATAGGCAGATTCTAAATTTACTTATTGCAAATGCTCGAGATTCCACTAGGACCATAGTAAAAAAACTGCAAGGCATGGGAACAGAAATGTCGGAACGTGGAGTAGGAAAGAGGATCACTAGACTGGAAAAACTAGGAATAATTCATGGCTATACTACGATGGTTGACCTCAACCAAGTAAACATGCCAATTTTAAGGCTGATAACAGTGAAATTCACCTCTCCAAAGGATTTTGTTACAAGATTAGAGGAAATGAAGCAGTATCTTACCAGCGCGCCATATTGTGATTTTTCTGCTAGGACTAACGGAAACATTGACTGGATAGAATTGAAGTTTTTCAATAATCACGAACAGGCTCAACAAGAAGAGGATCTTTATCGTGCATGGTTTGGAGATATTATGGAAGACTACAGGTCGTATGATCTTGATATTCATAAGATGGGTTGGCAGTTATTTGATGAGGAGGATTTTAACCGATTTATCAAAAGTACATGCAAGAAAGAAGGAACTGAAACTTGTGCGGACACATCAAAATCAAAAAGATAAGGGAATGATTTTTCTTAAATACCAAAAATGTGTATTGTAATTATGGCTTTCAGAAAATGTGTACATTGTGGTATAGAATACGAAGATGTTTTCAATAGGCGTATTTGTTCAGATAAATGTTCTCTGGAAATATCCTAAATAGATTTGAATTTTTTAATTTAAAATTCTTCTTTTTGTAATTTTTTCAAACTATCTGGATCAAGATAAAACTCGATAAACCCACATTTTGAACAGATCATTGCAAGTTCAAAAATTTCATGAGAAAACAAGGATGGGTTTCCACTTTTCAGAGTTCCATAGTGATGAGACCATTTCATTTCGCTTTGACATTTAGAACATATTGTGTAAGACATACTCAATTTCTAAACCACTCTAAAATAAACAAGGTCATAATTTTCAATTTTGGAAATAATATTAGATTTGAATATTAGGTGTAGGTTATTTTGAAATTATTTTTTGGGAAGGAGAGAAATTTTATACGATTCCCATTAGGTTTTACAAAAGCCATATTTTTCTCTAAGATATAGATGAATGTGAATTACTTCTTTGAATTTTGATTTGTAACCACAATGAGTGCAATAGAAAATCATTATTCATTAATCTGTGATTTTTCAAAATATCAAATTTATGATAATAACGTTAGACAATGCGTGTAAATCGTGCCTACAAGGAAGGAATTGTCTTTTTACTAATACTCGATAAACTCGTTAACACCTTGCATAAGCAGAGATTTGAACTCAACCGATAAATCTCCGGAAGAATTTTTTTTGTTTTGATTTTTTAGGCTCGAAAGTTCAGTTACTGAACTTGCAGTGTGTTATGGTAATTCAATAACTGAACAAAACATGCCAAAAAAGTTAGATCCATTCTAAATAATTCTGCAGCATTAATGAGGTTGACAAAACATGAGTACAATCAACGTACAACAACAAATCTCCCAGAACAAAAGAAAACTGGGAGTAATAGGTTTGCTTGCCTTACCTATCGTTGCAGCAATGGCCCATCAAGGAAGTGTATCCTTGGAACAAGTACCGCAAATACTTTCATCCGGAGTATTTCCAGTCCTTTTCACAATTGGATCATGGGGTCTTGCTGTGAAAATGGCATTAAAATTGAGAAAGTAGGTTAAAACCTCCTCTCAATTTTTTTATTCTAATTGCCTAAGAGGTTTTCGAATCAATTTTTAAGAACGATGTTGCTGTTTTTTCAGTGAAAGCATTACGTTTTGATGGAAAGAATCTAAATTACATTAAAGATTATCCTAAACCCCAAACCGGAGAGGCATTAGTTAAAGTTAGCATGGCAGGAATTTGCGGAACAGATTTGGAAATTTTGCAGGGATACATGTCGTATGAAGGAGTCTTGGGCCATGAATTTGCAGGAGTTGTAGTAGAATCAAAAAACAAGGATCTCATAGGAAAAAGAGTGGTAGGAGAAATTAATGTTGGATGTGAAAAATGTGATTCTTGCAAAAAAGGAATGCAAAGGCACTGTCCAAACAGAAGTGTATTAGGAATATTGAATCGAGATGGGGCCTTTGCAGAATTTTTGTCATTGCCCGAAAAGAATCTTCATGTTATTCCAGATTCAATCACAGACAAACAGGCAGTGTTTGTAGAGCCAATTGCAGCTGCATTTGAGATAAAAGAGCAGGTTTTATTGAAACCTGATTGGCGTGTTGCCATTGTAGGGGATGGAAGGTTATCTCAATTAATAATATCAGTTCTTAAGACAAGTTGTTCAGACATTACCTGTTTTGGAAGACATCAAAACAAGCTAGAAAGACTTGAGAAATTAGGAATAAAAACAAAGATTGGAATCAAACCTGTTGAAGAATTTTCCTATGATCTGGTAGTAGAAGCCACTGGAAGCAATTCAGGATTTTTAGATTCAATGAAGCTTGTTAAACCAAAAGGTACTGTGATCTTAAAATCTACAATTGCCTCAAAGGAGAATCTTGATTTGACACCTGCGGTAGTCAACGAAATTACTCTTGTAGGTTCTAGATGCGGACCCTTTAGGCCTGCAATCAATGCTCTTGCATCGGGAATAATTTCTGTTGATGGCTTGATTGACTCAGAATATCCGTTGGAGAAATTCAACGAAGCATTTGACCAAGCGAAAAATTCAAAAACACTAAAGGTGGTTTTGAAGCCATAAGCTAGTTCAAGGTATTGTTAATGTTAACAAAATTTAATGAACTAAATGTAATCTTGGTTATTAAGGGTCAAAACACTTCGCTCGATCAAAAATTATTTTTCACACGCAGGGATATCTTTATGCTTTGTAACAGACCTCTATGAGCGAAGTACAACTAAGCGACAGAATAAGAATGGCTCACACCATAGAAGTTGAAAGTGCGGCAAGAAGAAAAGTTGCGTTAAAAGTCAGTTGGTATGATGTGCATGGAAAAAATCATACCCAACATTACTCATTAAATGAAGGTTCTACTATAGAACTCTAATCATTTTTTTTATATTGGGTTGGATTTGTCTACTAGTTCTTTTTGGTGCTTTAATTTGTAGTGGGTTTTAAGATATGTGTATCCTAGAATCCTTTTACCACAAATGTCACACTCTACTCTTTTTACCATCTATCGCCATACTTTATGCATGAAAATTATATTTAAACAACGGGAAGTGTAACACGATCAATTTACACGATAAGTTTTTTAAAAAATTAAAACTTTTGAATCGTTAGCTTACTGTAACTGAACCATTAGCCCATGGATGAATCATGCAAAAGTAACCGTATTCTCCTGTCTTTTCAAACTTGAATGAAAAAGTTTCTCCTGCCTTTATCAATCCACTGTCAAATAATCCGTCTGGTCCTTCAATGATGTTTCCACTGGTAACAGTATGAGATGTAGAATCATCATTTCTCCAAATAATTTCTCCTCCTGCAAAGATTATCAAAGATGGTGGATCATAGCAAAGATTTGCTTCTTCACATCCAGGAATGTTAGTTCCTTTTGGGATTGAAACAAGCCTTGCAGGTAACTTTGATGTAGTAACTTCTTTTGTAGTTTCACCCAGTTGTTGGGTTTCTTCAGCTACTTGTTTTGTTGTTTCTTTAACTTTTTCAAGTACATCACTGCTTGATTCTTTTAGTTCCTGTCCTGTTTCTTTGATTGTAGAAGCCGTTTTTTCAACAATAGGGGTAATTTCGGACGAAGGTCCTGAAAAGGCGGTAAATCCTAATGCAATTGCTACTACTGCAATTGCAATACCAATTCCTGCTTTGTCCATTGATGTCATGGAATTACTAGTCATGGTCTCCCCTTAAAGTAATTACGGTATTATCAAAAAAGAAAATTAAGCGAACAGATTAAGTATTGTTATATGGTTTAATTTTGTATGACCGATGATCCTTATTGTCACTGCGGCTCGTGTGGACATGAGAAAGTTGATGAATGTTATGCAAAGCAATGTTCATGCTGTTTAACTGATCATCAGGGAGCTTTTGGCAAAAACAGATAGTTCTTTTATCCAAAATTTTGATTTGCTTTATCCTTTCTCTCTCAAGTCATTCTAATCTTTCATGTACTAGTATTCATCTTCCATTGTATTTCTCTCAGAAATTAGTTCATCTACATAATTGCAAAATGTACACTGGCATTTTGACATATTTCTGAATGATTTTATTTTGATTTAATGTCAGGTATGACTT
>JAICHE010000096.1 GCA_025922755.1 Nitrososphaeraceae archaeon | reverse complement strand
TACTGGTGAACCCGATAAAACAGAGCAAGCAGACATCATTGCTGATTGAATATCCAACTCTTTTTTAATGGTAGCGATAGAAACTTTATCTCTAGTTCTAGTATCATCTTTCATTCTTCTGTTATAGATTTCTTCAGTTTTTGCATAGACTGAAATGAAATTTGAAGGCTCTATAATTTGCAAGACATGATAAGGTAATCCTGGATTAAACCCCTCAGGAGTTCTAATAAATGCATGAGTATCGATTATTACAACATCGTCGTTTATTTTGCTTAATTTTTCTGCAGCGATTTTTTGTAACTTTTTTTGCTCAGAAAGTGGGAGCCTTCTTAATTCATCTCTTGTTTGTAAACCATTTTCTTTTGCAACATCAAACATTATGGTACCAAAGTTTGTTACTTTGACACTTTTGTTATTGCCTTTGATTAATTCCACAATTTTATTGATTAATGTGGTTTTCCCGACTCCAGGTATTCCTACTACTACGACTTTTTTACTTTCTGCCAAGTAAAGCACCCAAACGCGGCATAACAACTTCCACTTGTTCTCGTACTAGCTGAGTGTAATAGTTGATGAGAATATCTACCATTAACAGAATGCCTATTCCAGAACCAAATACACCTAAAACATCTGACACACCTGCCAAAAGACCCAAAATCATAGAGCCGATAATAGTTACAGAAGGAATGTATTTGTTAAGAAGAGCCTCTACAGGTTTGTTTGATCTTCTGAATCCTGGGATTTGTACATCAGCATCAAGTAGGTTTTGAGCTGCACTTTTTGGAGACAGACCTCCAAGTTCAACCCAAAGTCTTCCAAACACCACAACAATTCCAATCATAAAAAGAACATAACCTACAGCACGTCCGGGGTCTAGCATAGCCACATCAAGTCCTCTTGGAGGTGTGATGTAGTAAATTATTCCTCCAATGGGCGTAGATGGACTGGTTGGATCAAACTGGGCTAAAATATTCATAAACACATTATTGTTCCGCGGGTTCATGTTTGCCCATAACATCTGGAAGATAAACACAGCATTTGCAGTTAATGCAGATGCAAGAATCACAGGAATGTTTGAGACATACATTAATTTGATTGGATAAACAGCTGAGAACCCTCTATACTTTGTTGAGACGATTGGAATTTCAATTTTCATTCCTTGGGTAAATACCAAAATCAGCAATATACCAGCTGTAAGACACAAACCAAAGATGCTAGGCAACTGGTTAGAACGGAACAGCACATTTGACATGTCTCCATCCATTATGGATTGTCCAATATACGGAATGATGCCGATAGTTCCGCCATCACCAGCTGGTAATGGGCTAAACAAGCTCCATAGAATTTGTTGAGCAACTCCAGCCATGATAAATAAACTAATTCCACTTCCTAGACCCCATCCTTTTTGGATTAATTCATCTAGGAACATGATAATTATTGATGCAGCCATTAGCTGGCCAATCATTACACCCAAGATGTACGGTTCTGAGACCCCAGGACCATAAACTGCTGCGGCATAAACAATAGATTCTGCAACAATTACCACATACGTTACAAGTTTTGTTGCAGTTTGGAAAATTCCTCGCTCGTCTGGTTTTTTGAAATCAAATTTCAAAATATCAGATCCTCTAAGTAATTGCATCAACAAACCTGCAGTGACTATCGGTCCAATACCTAATTCAACCAAAGTTCCTTGTTGAGAGGCAAAAATTACTCTTGCAAACTGAAGAAAATCAAATTCAGGGGCAGTTGCTCCAAATAAAGGAGTTTGTCCCATTACCATGTAAATTAAAAGAGCAATTCCAGACCAGAGTAATTTTGTTTGCAGAGAAATTTTCTTTTTGGGTTTTGGAACCTGAGGAAGGTAAGGTTCTGCCTTAAAAACAACTTTTCTAATAATATTAGTAATACTTCCCTCAGCCATTCTCAGCTAACACTTCTCCCCCAACAGATTTTATTTTCTCTTCAGCTTTGGCGGTAAATTGACGTACTTTAACTGTGTATGCACTTGATGGTTTTCCACCACCAAGTAGCTTGTCGTACCCTGCAGTTGCAAGATCTAGAATCTTTTTTCCTCCTTCTTCTTTTCCGAATTTTGAAAACAAGTCATCTAGATCACGGATGCTTGCCCATTTTTTGGTAATATTTGGGTGAGGTGGATGAGTAGAAGAATGACCATAATGATCAGGATATTCCTTAAGCATAGTACTGTAATGATGTTTCATCAAACCTGTTATTCCAAGTCCACCTTTATGGCCACTTGCACGGTGTTGACCAACTTGTCCCCATCCCATGTTTCGGCCACCTCTAAGCCTTCTTGTTTTTCTTAGTCTTGTTGCCATTTTAGATCATACGCCTCACTATTGTTCCAAGTTCCTTATTTGATCCAAGAACTCCTTTCTGACCATACAATTTTTTGGTGCTTCTTTTGAATCCATGTCTAGGTGGAGATAAAGCAAACCAAGGTTTTAGGGGTTTTAATTTTGATAAAGTTGCAGTTCCATCAGAAAGAGCTTTTGCAAGATCGTCTACTGTATTGAATCCTAATTCCTTTAGATCTTCAGGTGTGATTTTTTGATAACCTGATTTTCTAGCTTTTTTGTCCAAAAGTTCTTTGGCAAGGTCTGCATCCAATTCTATCCAAGAAATGTAATGTTTCACTTTGTTTAACATTCCCAAAGTATTGTCTTTGGCAGGAAGAATCGTTGCACGATATTTTTTATCTAATTTTAGTAAAGTCATTGTAGTGGTTGCCCAGTGAGGAACGTCTGCTTGGCCCTTTATTCTAACTACGAGATATGCATTTGCCATTCTTATCAACCCTGACTGAATGTTTGTCTAAGACATTCCAATATAGCTTTTGAAGTCGAATTCATAGTAGGTGTGGATCCTTTGGCAGTGGTCCATGCATCTTTCAAACCTGCTAATTCCAATAATCGTTTAATTTTACCTCCAGCCACTAATCCTAAACCACGTGGTGCTGGAATAATTTCAATAGTAACACTTCCACCTTTTCCTTTAATTTTAAATGGTACAGAGTGTTTTTGGTCACATCTGCATTCCCAACTACCACAACCCAATTTAATTGGGCTGACATTTAGGAAAGCTTGATTTGTTGCTTTTTCAATTGCAATTCTCATTTGTTTTGATTTGCCTTGGCCTATTCCCAAATAACCATTTTCATTTCCTGCAGCTACAATAGCTTTGAATCTTGTTGATTGACCATTGGATGTCATTTTTTGAATAATACCAACATCTACTACCTCACTTTTCAAATCTGGAAGAAGTTTTTTAATAATACCTGCTTCCTGTATTCTTAATCCCGCTTCAATAATCTCCTCAATTGACGATATTTCACCTGAAGCAACTTTTTGTCCCAAAATTGTTTTTGGAATCCATACTTCCTCTTCAGGTTCTCTTCTTGGACGTCGTCCTTGTCCGGAACCGCCTTGTCCTGGTCTACCGCCTTGTCCTGGTCTACCGCCTTGTCCTGGTCTACCGCCTTGTCCTGGTCTACCGCCTTGTCCTGGTCTTGTTTGTGTTGCTTGACTCATTGTTATTTGACCTCGTTACTTATTGTGGATTTAATTTGTGAAATGTCGTTTTTTACTGTAAGGTGTTCACCGTTAATTCTTTCCTCAGGAGGAAAGGTTTCAGAATTTGCAGGTACTTCTAATCCAGCATCAATTACACCCTTTAGAGCTGCTGCCATCCTTTGAGTGTATTTTCTTGTTCCAGTATACAAGATTGCCCCTTGAGAGCCTTTGCCAATTGCTTTCTTTCCTGCAATATAGCCTGTAAGGTATGCTGCAGGAATACTTTTTCTAGATCCCTTCCATCCTTTTTCAAGCAAATATCGAGAATGAGCTGATGCTACAACCTTGTCTCCAGTCATTTCTGGCTTTAAAATTTGCACTTGTGTATTTTCATTTGAAATAGTAACTGTAATGAATTCACGTTTTCCCATTAACATGGTCCCACGTTTTTTATAATTGGTCTTTTCCTCTCTTAGTCTTCTCAATATTTTTGAATAGGCCATCTACAGAACACGATTTTGAACCTGCTCTTATATACGTTAAGCGTTAATTAGAAAAACTAGCAACGCTTTTTGTGAATGCAATCTATTTTCTGCCTCATCCCAAACTACAGACTGAGGTCCATCGATAACAGAAGAAGTAACTTCACTTCCACGTTTGGCAGGAAGACAATGCATAAAGATTGCATTCTTTTTTGCAAGTTTCATTAATTCAGAATTCACTTGATATTTTGGAAGAAATTTTTTTGTTCTTTTTGGATCGCGGTTATGAATTGATGAAAACGTATCGGTTACAACAACATCAGCATTTTTAATTGCCTCTTTAGGATCTGTAGTAATTTCAATTTCTGTAGATTTTCTTGCTTCAGAGACAACGTCTTTGGAAGGTTCAAATCCTTTAGGTGTAGCAACAGACATTTTTACATCGACCAATGCGCAACCATAAATCATTGAATTACATACGTTGTTTCCATCACCTATCCAAGCTATTTTCAATCCTTTGAGTTTTCCTTTATTTTCTTTAATTGTCATAAAATCAGCAAGAATTTGACATGGATGAAATGAATCTGAAAGACCATTAATTACTGGAACATTAGAATGCTCTGCTAGTTTTTCAAGCATTTCATGATCATAAACTCGAGCCATTATACAATCAGTGTATCCAGAAAGAGTTCTTGCAGTATCCTCAATCGACTCCCCTCTAGACAATTGCATATCATTAGAAGAAAGATTGATTGCTTTTCCACCTAACTGAAACATTCCAATTTCAAAACTTACTCTTGTTCGAGTAGAAGGTTTTTGGAATATCATAGTCAAAGTTTTGTTTTTCAGTAAAGGTTTGTTTCCTCCTTTTTTCAATTCCTTCTTTAATTTTATTGAATAGTCGATTAATTCAGAAAATTCCTTTTTGGATATTTCCGATAAAGTGAGTAAATTTTTTGATTTTAGTTTCATTTTCTAAAGAATCCAAACATTCCTCTTTTCTTTTTAGGTTTCGTTTCTTCTTTTTCTTGTTCTTCTTCTGGTTCGGGTTGCTCAATTGTTTCTTCTTCAGATTGTTTTGTTTCTTCTTCTGGTTTGGGTTTTCCTTTGTTTATCCATGCTCTTATTTTCTGACTAAGTTGTAACGCCTCCTTATCATTTTCAGGAGGAGGAATGTCAAATAATTCTGAATATATTGTAATGTCATCATCCAGTATTCCTTCAAAGGGATCCTCAGGTGTTGGTTCAGGTGTTGGTTCTGGTTCAGGTGTTGGTTCTGGTTCAGGTGTTGGTTCAGGTGTTGGTTCAGGTGTTGGTTCAGGTTCAGGTGTTGGTTCTGGTTCAGGTGTTGGTTCTGGTTCAGGTGTTGG
>JAICHE010000095.1 GCA_025922755.1 Nitrososphaeraceae archaeon | reverse complement strand
CATTGTTGTTTCTCTTAATGATGAGTCAATGAACTAAATGACACTTTGTTTTTTGTAGTAAAAATCACTATGCTTAGAATGGATACTCCCAAAATAACAGTGGCAATTCCACCAAATTCAGGAACTATGTTAGTTTGAATTGTGCCACCATGAGGTTCGGTTAAAGGAGGATTTGTTCCGGTTCCTTGTAGCGTGATTTTGATTACTACACCGTCATTGCTGGGCAATGCTTGGGTAAGATGATCTTTAATTCCAATTTTCTGATTAATCATTGTTTCATCCAAAATAACTTGATCATTTTGTGTTGCTAAAATATCATAATTGATATCGTACAGCATTTTGCCATCTTTGTCAGTAAACTGGACATTGATAGTCATGTGTTCCCTCTCTACAGGTTCGGTATATGTTAGAAAAGTCCAGATGGAGCCATCAGATGATACTGTCTGTGTTTTTATCATAGAACCATCGTGATTACTTCCAAGACTAAACGGTGGTATCTTAATTATTAATTCTTCAGCAAAGACATCATCACTAAAACCCGTCATTACAAACATTGAAAATATTAAGGCAAGAACACTGTATGTTAAAATCAATTATTCTTTCCCTTTATTTTTGTTTTATTGTCGTATTGCATGCACTTTAATTTCTGACAGGGTCATTTCTCCTTTCATTATGAGTCAAGGAACTAAATGACACTTTGTTTTTTGTAGTAAAAATCACTATACTTAGAATGGATACTCCTAGGACTATTGCTGCAATTGTTCCAAATTCAGGAACTACAAATGTACCCATGACGGATATTTTATCGGCATTTGCAGGAAATGAAATCGCAAGTGTCCTATATTCTCCAGTTCTTGTTTCTGTAAATTCAGCATTTTTATCATCTACAGTTACAAAGAAATCTTTGTCGCTTGTATCGGATTGTTTAGAATCAATCAAAGTTCTAGGTAATTGAATATAGAGTACTCCGGCAGTATTTCCTTTAAGGAGGATGTCTAATGAGGTTGCATCGATGTTAACGGCTGTACCAAATACTCTTCCTCCGCTAATCACGTAACTTAGTTGCTTATCAGTATTAAACACAGGGATAATGCCAGAAGTGATTACTGCGTTGGTTTGTGGGGGAGTGATAAAAGAACCAGTTGTCACAGATGCCACGTTTGAAGCCTGGCTCGTGCCAATGCGGTTTATTGCTGAGACCCTGAATGAATATGACGTATTTTCAGAAAGTTCTGGTTGAACATATATTGTTGAAAGTCCAATGTTTTTGGAAAGGACATTCCAAGTATCTGAAGGGCTTTTTTTATACTCTATTTGATATCCTGAGATTGAAGGTTTACCAACGTTTGGGGGGCTAGTCCATGAAAGTTCTACATTATTCTGTTGGTTTACCGTTGCGTAGAGACTTCGAGGGGCGTCTGGGACAGATGAAGATTGTACGAGTGATTTTGCATAGGAAACGCTTCCAACATCACTAGAGTAACCTCTGTAATCAATACTCATTCTAACATTTGAAATACTCATTGGGCTTGAGAAACTAATCAGTGTGCGTGATGATGGATCTATATTCATCGAGTAGGTATTGCCGTTTAAATCAAAATAAAGTACAGCCCCACTAACATATGTTGAAACTGTTGCCCAAATTCCAGTCACCTTATCACTAGGAGATGAAAAATATTGTGTTTGAGGGCCAGGATCTGAAAACCTTACAGTATTGAGAGAACCTGGAGATTGCTGACTAGTATTAACAATTGTGCCAGTTGGAAGGTAATTGATTATAGTTGGCTGAGATGCTATATTTTGATAAGCCACACTTCCAACATCACTGGAGTATACTCTATCTGTGATACTCATTCTAACATTTGAAATACTCATTGGACTTGAGAAACTAATCAGTGTGCGTGATGATGGATCTATTTTCATCGAGTAGGTATTGCCGTTTAAATCAAAATAAAGTACAGCCCCGCTAACATATGTTGAAACTGTTGCCCAAATTCCAGTCACCTTATCACTAGGAGATGAAAAGTGGTATGCTTGAGGTCCAGGATCTGAGAATGTTACAGTACTAAATGAGCCTGGAGATTGTTCATGAAGATAAATAGACGTACCTGGTGGGAGATTGATGCGTGATGGTGGCGAAAATAAATCGGTTGGTATTACCGTTATATCAGATGAAGGAACACTTTGGGTAGAACCCAAAAAGAGGGCCGCTACACGAAAGGTGTAAGGTTCATCCGTTTCCAGACCTGAAACAGTATATGATGTTGTTAATCCAGTATTTTCAACAACCTTTACATATGTATCCCCAACTTTTTTATCAATTTCATATCCGATTATTTGTTGTCCATATGTATAAGATGGGGCAGTCCAGGAGAGTCTGACTTGGGTTGGACCAACTGTGATACCAGTTATTCCCGGTTTAGTTGTTAATTCTGGAATAATAGACGTTATATTTGATGGATTTCCGTCTCCGTTGGAATTGATTGCAGATACACGATAATTATAGTTTATACCAGAACCGATACCAACATGATAAAATGAGGTTTGGGGAGTTCCAGTATTTGATACCAGAGTCCTCCAGGTATTTGTAGTGCTGTATTCTATTTTGTATCCGATTATTGGAGAGCCGCCATCATTTTGAGGAGCTTTCCATGTTAAGAAAATACTTGAAGGAGACACAGTATTTGCAACAAGCGAGGTTGGTGCGGTTGGTACTGATGTACCTTGCAAAGTTGTGGCAGAACGGATAACTGAGGGCTCTCCTAGACCGCTTGAACTTATCGCATAAACTCGGTAAAAATACACATGATCTTTTACTAGATTTTTGTGGGAATATTTTGTGGTTGTTGTCCCAGTGTTTGAAACCAATTCCTCAAATAATCCGTTATCTACAACATACATGATTTTGTATCCTGTAATTGGATTAGAGGAGCTTGGAGCTGACCACAAAAGATCAATCTGTGTTGGAGAGACTGCAGTAGCACGAAAATTGCCAGGGGCATTTGGATGTGTTGCACTTGCCTCAAATGAAAAAGAGGATAGTATAAGGGTAAATGAAATTGAGAATAATATCAGATATTTGCTAATTGATAAAAAATAATTTAGGTTATTTTTTCTAAGAATATGAGACAACAAAGTTTATTTCAAAAAATGATTATTAAGCAGTGCTTACATATCAGTAAACTTCACATACATTTTTGTCTACCCGATTAACTGATCTGCAGGCCAATGATCAAAGGAATATACTTCACTTAACGAGGGAATACTTGTAAAAATCAAATTTTTTAGATAAATTAAATGATTTGTGACGAAAATTTTGATTTTATGGATCATTTACAATTAAAACAAGATTTATTGAAAAAGTATGAAAGCATCAGATGCCCAATTATAATGAAATTGATACACTGACAATTAATTTTTTAATTTGATCAAACTTTTTTTAAACAAAATCATTTTTAAATTGTTGATTTTTAAGAAAAATTATGAAAATTTTTTAGATGAGCAAGTCTCATTTAAGCTAATTAAATCACTAGTAATTCCTTTAATAGAAATAAAACAAAATCATCGTAATTTTTTGAATCTTTTGTTGTATTTCTCTTGTTGTAATTTGATTAAACCATAATTCGTTTTATCATCGTATGTCGTTTCTTCCCTTTTCAGTTTTTTCTCTAATTTACTCTCAACCTTTTTCCTTATGTCCGTTACTTGTAAAATTACATTTTTTTCCGCTATGGTTTTATTTTTTCCTTTTACATCAAAAAGTAATCCACTGAAATGAGCGTTTATTTTAGAACCTCTAACGATTTCTTCCACTAGATCAAAATGCCCTTGCTCATGTGTTAGGAGAGGTTTTCGATATTTATTTAAAATATTTTTTTTCACCCAAGAGAATTCAGGGATAAAAATTGCACGAAGTTGCATATCTAAAATCTTAAATTTAAATTTCCCTCCATTTTCAACATAACCTACTATGGGTTCAGATTCGAATCCTATCGCGGAATTTGCTGAAGCCCTTGATTTTAAATCAGGGTTTTTTTTAAAGTCACCCCAATGCAAATATTTAATTGGAGACCACAAAATTACTTTAATTTTTAAATTTTCTGACAAATTTTTCAAATTCTACATCTACGCATACTATGTTAGTATGGCGATTTTTGTTATAAATACGACTCACCTATTAGTAAGGTTTACAGATCAATGTGTATTCAATCATTTGAAATCGATTTTGCAAACTCTTTTCCTGGTCCAGTCAATTTGATTTTAATGTGAGAGTCTTGAATGACTGATTCCACGTACCCTTTTTTCTCTAGCCAAACAACGTGCTTTGCAAGTCGAGTATAATTTAGATTTGTTTTGCGCGAAAGTTTGGTCCTTTGAGATGGACCTTGTTCTTCTACACAGTGCAATATACGGGTTAAAGTTTTGATACTGGGTTTAAAGGTTGGTTCTATTTTTTTATTTTTAACAATTTCAAGGCTCTTAGGAGTGAGGGGAACAACGCGAATTTCTTTTGCCATAAAAAGTATTATTAATTCGAGATATTAAAATTTATTCAGGAGAATAATCAAAAAAGTCATCATCCTAGTTTTATTGGTGAAATTTCCGGAGTTCTTATTAATTTACGGCAACCTTATTCAAAAGGGTCTCTTACTTCTATTTTGGCTGTTTCGTTTTGGATTGTTGAAGATGCTTTTTCTGCACCAGACACCACATCTTTTCCGTCTACTTTTGAGACGGCATCTTTTGCAGAATCAACTGATTTTTCTATTGTCGGGGTTGCAAGTTCGTAGATGTTTGTGAAAAGTAAAATTCCAATTGCAACTAAAACAATTACTCCAACTCCAATATATTTTCCTTTGTTGCTCATTAACTAACACAGATAAAAGAGCACTATATTATTTAGATGATTTCATTTTGCTGAATGGTTTTGATGATTAAACTAACGTTTTAGTCTGTTTAATTGATATTTCTGTAAGCAATTAAATTATACAATTGAAAAGAAATATTTTTCACATATGAAAGAAGATGCCACACAATTGATAGAAGATGTGAAAATTTATTCACAGGGTTTGATAACGTCTATTGAAAATGGGAAAATTCAAGAGTCTGTGGAATACGTAAATAAAATGAGCAAACATCTTGGAAATGTTAAGGAATACCTAGAAATGAAAAAATCTATACCTGATAATTAATTATTTTCAAATTATATTCTATTTTAATTCTTTATTCCAATTAAATTATTTTTTCTTTGGTATCTGTTTTTCTAAGAGGGAATTAATCACGTGTGAAAAACTCACAGACTTGTTTTCAGCTAGTATTATCTTGGATTGGGCTAATCTTATCTTCTTATCCAAATCTTCATCTAGCATAATTGTAATTCTCTTTGCCATTTGTTGCTACCATCTGTTTTGATT
>JAICHE010000094.1 GCA_025922755.1 Nitrososphaeraceae archaeon | reverse complement strand
CTAATTTAGAATATTTTTCAATGACATTCCAATTCTCTTCAATAATTTTTCCTACGCTCTCAGGTACATCTGATTTCCAATTTGAATTTTTATTTGAAACTGCATCATACATTTTTTCTTTTACTGATGCCGCCGATAATGATCTTCTTTCTCCAACTCTAGGTTTAAGTCTGTAAAGCTTAAGCATGTATCCTTCAGCTTTATCTCCTGTATAAGAAAAATAATCTCCTTTAACACCAGTAAGAATTTTTTTTCGTAATTTCCAAGATTTCAATGATAAAAGTGGCGGCAAATATTTTTTGAATGGTGCATTAAAAGTATAATCTTCAGTTATCCAGACAGAATCTCCAAACACGGATTCTATCATCTTTTTTCTTATCTTAAAATTAAATGGAAAACTCTTACTTGTAACTTCTTTTTCTCCTAGTTTGAAAATTACAGGCATGACTTTTACAATTTCAGCTTCTTCTTTGAGTTGCTTGATAATTTCAATATGTGCATTTGTAAGAGGATTCAGATGTGCAAGATAAAGTATCGTTGTCAATCATCAAATCCTAAAAATGCGTTATATTTCAATGATTGACTTTATTGTTATTTTATAGAAAATAACAATCACCAAAAATTGAAATTTAGATAATTTACTGAAAATTTAATCTTAGGAAAAATGACTATCCGTAGGATTCATCTTTGACTTCAAAGCTTCCGTCATCACGTTTGTTATGATACGTGACAAATCCTCTTGGTGTCAAAAAGTCCATTACACCATCAATTGTTCCTTGCCATCCACAACAGTAAAAGATTGTATTTTCTTTAGTAATTTTTTCTCCTACTAATTCCTCAAGAGGGGACATTCCGTTTTCTCTTGGTCTAAGGAAGGTTTCTACTCTACCTACTTGACCTGACCAAGATCTGTTAAACCATTCTTGAGGTCTGCTTATGGCAGCTCTATACTTGAAATTCCACTCATCTTTTCCTCTCTTAATACTCTCATTTTCTAAATCTGTAAGCAAATCCTTGTAACTCAACTCATCAACATAACTTGCACCATGAAGGACAACGATTTCTCTCTTGTCTTTTACTGCATGAAGATGCTGTGCAAAACTTACAAATGGAGCAATTCCAGTTCCGCCACCGATACAAACAATTCTTCTAGTGTCAGGACTACCATCTGGCATTGTCTCATTAATCAAAAGAGCCAAACCTGTAGGCTTTAGCCATTTTATTTTGTCACCTTCTTTAGCATTGAATAATTGAGTGGTTAATCTACCTGGCAAAGGTTTTCTTACCCATCTAATCACAAGCTCAATGTAATCTCGATTTTCGGGATGAGATGCAATTGAATATGCTCTTCTAACTATTTTCCCATTTTCAGCGGGATTTGGTAATCCTAGAGTAATGAATTGACCAGCTTTGTATTCTGGAACTGGACCCTCGTCAGGAACTAATCTAATAATTAAGAGATCTTCTTTTAATAATTGAATATAAGTAATAGTCGCCTCGTTATCTACAACCATATCGTTCAATCAAGGAAATATGCGGTTAAATATCTTGTGCTAATTCTTTAAAAAAAATTCAAACCAACCGCTAAACGTTAATAACCAATTTGAAAAACGTAATTCGGTCAGAATACTGACAGTTGGGCCGGTCGTCTAGTCCGGTAGGATAGGTGCATGGCATGCATCGGATCGAGGGTTCAAATCCCTTCCGGTCCACTTTTTTTTAATTTAATCACTAATTGTTCTAGCTCAGAATCTGTTTCTTGTGAAATCTCTAAAAATTCATTTTCTGAAATTTCATCACCAAGATTTATCATAGCTTGTACAGCACTTTTTTTTACCTCCAAATTAGAATCCAAAATACAATTGTGAATTGTATCTTTAGCTTCTTTTGCTTTTAGATGACCTAGAGCTCCAAGTGCACAAGCTCTTACCATAGATCTTTCGTCCTTTACAAGGTTAATTATTTCTGGAATTGCATTAGAATCATTTCTATTGGCTAACACCAGGGATGTAAACCCTCTAACATTTTTTCTTGAATCTTTAAGACTTTGAATTAATAATCCAGAGATTTTATTTTTATTTAAAATCAAAGAGCTAAAGGCTTCTCCCCTCACCCTTATGTCAGGATCATCCAAACACTCGATAATTTTTTTTATAATTTCAAAGTTATTTGTGGATGCAAGTGATTCCAACTCTTTTATTTTCTCTTCACTAGTTCCAGATTCTAAAACTGAGATTACATCTTCCATCTTACTATTACAATGGCATGATCATACTAATAATAATTGCATTTTTTTTCAAAGAATTTTTTTCTCAGAACAAAAAACCTCTCCTAGCTTTAAATTATCCTTAAATATCAAATTCCGCATGTCAACCGAAACACGAGACACAATATTCATTGGTAAGAAACCATTGATGGCATATGTTACATCTGCCCTAATTCAATTGGCAAACTTACCTGCCGTCAACATCAAAGCTAGAGGACTCAGCATTGGACGTGCTGTAGACGTTGCCCAAATCATCGCACGCAAGACAGAAAATGCAGGATATTCTATCGGAGATATAAAAATTGGCTCAGAATCATTAGAGTCACAAGACGGTAGAACCAGAAATGTTTCAACAATAGAAATTGAAGTAAAGAGAATAGAATCTTAATTCTCCCTTTACTTGAAATTTTTATTTTTATTCTCTTTTTGATACTTCATACTTTTTCTCAAGTTTTCTAAATTTTGGAAGTTCAACCAAGTCATTGAATTGATCAAAGTTTACAACTTTTTGTTTAAGTTTGGAAGTTGTTCCACTCTTTTTTAGCTCCTTTAGTATGTTCATTGTCGCAAAAGTATTTGCAAATAATACTGAAAGAGGGTACAAAATTATGTTAAATCCCATTTTATGCAATGTGTCTACAGAACTAATAGGTGTTGCACCACCTTCAATCATGTTTGCTACGAGTGGAGCTTTGATTGACTTTCCAATATTTTTCATTTCATCAATTGAGCGAGGAGCTTCAATGAAAACTGCATCTGCACCAGTTTTTTTATTTTGAATTCCTCTTTCAATTGCACTATCAAGACCTTCAGTAGCTCTTGCATCAGTTCTTGCCACAATTATGAAGTCTTTGCTTTGTCTTGCATCAATTGCCGCACCAAGTTTTTCAGTATACTCTTCTTGTGAAATCACTTCTTTTCCTTGCATATGTCCACACCGCTTTGGCCATCTTTGATCTTCAAGAAAAATTCCTGATGCTCCTGCTGATTCTAACTCTTGCACTAACTTCCAAACACTTAGTGCGTTTCCATATCCAGTATCCGAATCCACAATTACTGGAACTGACACTGCTCTACAAATTCTTCTTGCATTATCAACAGTTTCTGTGGCTCCAATAAATCCATAATCTGGCATTCCAAATAAAGTCGCAGAAGTACCATATCCAGTTTGAAACATGGCTTCAAATCCAACCTTTTCAGCAATTTTCGCTCCAATTGCATCATAAACTCCGGGGATAACTAACGGTTTTTTTGATTTTAAGATATTTTTGAGATTTACCATTAAATTAACTTGAATTAGAAATATTTATCATTTCAATCTCAAAGGGAAATTACAAAGTTGATGATAAAAATTCTTAACTTGGAAAATGTATTTCATAGATTCCTATAATAACAAGACACTTGACTAACGAAAATCTTTCATTATTCTTGACTTACAAGTAAGTAGATGTGTAGATAACTCGTCAGGACTTTCAAATTCTTTTGGACAAAATATACAATGTGATGCCATAATTCGACTTTGATTTTTAAAATATAATTAATTGGTTATTATGTAAATAAAGAGGAATTACTTCCCCTTTCAATTAGCGATTTCAGGGTAGTGATTTCGCGACTAAAATACCTCCTTTAGATACTTAACACTTCTTTTTTTAAAATAAATTTGAAAAAATATGTTTTAATTAACTTGAAAAATTTTGTAACTATGTACAAAATTTAGAACTTTCTTCAAGTTTTTAATAGAAATTATTCGATTTTGATCCGTCTAGGTTTTTTCTTATTTTCTTGTTCTTTAATTTTTTCAAGTTCGTCTTCCAAAAATGTTTTGTACTTTTTGGTTTCCTCTTCGGTCATATGGGATATATTCGCGCTAAGAACTGAACCCATACTAAAAATTTTTTCTAACAAGTCCATTGCAACAAATCTTCCCACATTTCCTAACCTAAATAGAACATCAAGTTGTTTTTTGACGATATCGTTTATCTTATCAACATCTTGTGCAGTATCTGATCCTTTTTTTGTTAATTGGTATTTTCCATCATTTGATTCTTCAATTAATCCTTCATCCAGCAATCTTCCCAACAGTGGATAAATCAATCCTGGCGAAGGTTTCCATATTCCATTGCTTTGCTCTACGGCATAGTCTATGATCTCTTTACCTGTACGATTTTTTTCTTTTAATAATTCAAGAATAAAATATCTAGAAAACCCTCGTGGTACAGAGCTTCCTACTCTTTGAAACCATTCGGAAATCATCGCTAGTGATATCACTAGCGATATATATTAATCGATCGAAAATCGCTCATTATTACATATTTAACCTGCCTCAAAAGTAGTCAGTCTAAATGGTTGAGTCTATCGAATTTGATTTGATTATTTGTGGATCCGGATTGGCTGGATTACGAGCCGCAGTAGAAGCTGCAAGAAAAAATTCCAAGATAAAAATTGGAATTGTATCCAAGGTTCAAGTAATGCGTTCACACTCTGTATCCGCAGAGGGAGGAACTGCTGCAGTCTTATTTGAGGATGAGGGAGATACAATTGAATCTCACATTTACGATACTGTAAAGGGCAGTGATTTTCTTGCAGACCAAGATGTTGCAAAACGTCTATGTGAAGAAATGCCTCAACAAATACGGCAACTCGAACATTGGGGTATGCCATGGTCCCGAAGACAAGATGGAAGGGTAGACCAAAGAAACTTTGGAGGATATAGTTTCCCTAGAGCAACATATGCATCAGATAAGGTTGGTTTCTTTGAAATGCAAACATTGTATGACACTTGCCAAAAATTTGAAAATATTGAATATCTTAACGAATGGTTTGCCACCTCAATTATCCATGATGGCAATAAATTCATGGGACTCACTGCCATCGAAATGGCCTCTGGGAATTTTTATCAAATTAAGGGAAAAGCTTTGATTATTGCAACCGGTGGTGCTGGAAGACTGTATAGTTTTTCAACATATGCTTTTTCATCTACTCCAGACGGATTAGACATGGCTTACAGAGCTGGAATGGCTCTTAAAGATATGGAGTTTGTACAATTTCATCCTACAGGAATTTTACCATCTGGTATTTTGATAACAGAGGGTGCAAGAGGTGAGGGAGGATATCTTTTAAACAACAAAGGTGAGCGTTTCATGAAAAAATACGCTGCTGGAAAAATGGAATTAGCTCCT
>JAICHE010000093.1 GCA_025922755.1 Nitrososphaeraceae archaeon | reverse complement strand
TTTTTATCATTGTGGAAATGAAGATTGTCCCAGAGTTACTTTTGAAGAAGCTTTGGAAGGAATGTTCAAGTGTCCTTCATGTCAAAATGTTTTGAATTTAAAGAAAAATGACAAAGCCAAAAAAGCTTTTGCGAAAAAAATCGATGAAATTAAAAAAGATATGCAGCAGGTATTCTAATCAAATATAGATTTTTTAGAAGGGATAACTAATATCATAAATTTTTAGCGTCTGTTCATGAAAGTATCTTCCAAACTATTTTAAAATTAAAATTTTAAGTTACTAAAATAAATAGGAGTAATTATTGGAATAGATCCTTGAACCAAATAACTACGGTTAATCCAGCAACTGGAGAGGAAATTTCAAAATTTACTCCTATGGATAAGGATCAAGTTTTCCAATTAGTTGGTAAAGCAAGACGTGCTTTTCCAGAATGGAGAAAAGATTATGAAAAACGTAGAAGTTATGTTTACAATTTAGTTGAATATTTAAAAAAGAACAAAGTGGAATTGGGTAAAATTGCTACTTCCGAGATGGGAAAAGCACTCAAGGAATCAATTGGTGAAGTAGAAAAATGTGCGTGGGCTTTAGAATTTTATGCAGATCATGGAGATAGTTTTCTTACAGACGAGGTATTAAACACAGATGCTAGAAAAAGTTTCTTAACATTTGAGCCCCTTGGAGTAATTGGTTCTATTATGCCATGGAATTTTCCTTATTGGCAAGCTCTCAGATTTGCAGCTCCATGTTTGATGGCAGGAAATGTAATTGTTATGAAGCCATCCAGATTAACCTTACAATCAGGTATTGAAATTGAAAAGGCCTTTACAGAATCTGGAATACCAGATGGAGTATTTCAAACACTTGTAGGAAGTGTAGAATCGGCCAATCATCTAATTGATTCAGATGTTAGTGCAGTTACTTTTACTGGAAGTACTAATGCTGGCGCTAAAGTAGGTGAAAGATCCGCTATGAATTTGAAAAAATGCGTACTAGAATTAGGGGGAAGTGATCCCTTTATTGTATTAGATGATGCAATAATCGAAAAAGCTGCAGAGGGTGCAGTTAAAGGCAGATTCATCAATTGTGGCCAGAGTTGTGTTGCTTCCAAAAGATTCTTTGTTGGAAAAAATATTGCCAAAGATTTCATAGAGTTGTTTGTTAAAAAAGCCTCACAGCTAAAAGTTGGAGATCCAATGTCAATGGAGACGGATGTAGGTCCAGTTTCAAGCAAAGAGGGGTTAGACACAATTTCAGGTATCGTAGAAGATGCAAAAGAAAAGGGAGCTGAAATTCTTTTAGGTGGATCAGAAATTGAGGGAAAGGGATCTTTCTATCAACCCACAATCCTTACAAATGTAAAACCAAGCATGAGAATCGCTAAAGAAGAGACTTTTGGACCGGTTGCTCCAATTACAATTGTTGAAAACGAAAGTGAGGCCATAAAAATGGCAAATGATACTGAATTTGGCTTGGGAGCAAGTATCTGGACGAAGGATTTAGAAAAAGCCGATAAAATGTCAAGAAGGATTGATTCAGGAATTGTTAGTGTAAATAATGTGGTTCTATCGGATCCACGGATTCCATTTGGGGGAATTAAGCACAGTGGGTTTGGAAGAGAATTATCAAGATACGGAATGCTAGAATTTGTAAATATTAAATCAGTTAGATTTTACGATAATCTTACGCACCATCATTACGTAGAATAGGAATCATCAATTTTCTTGTTCGGAAACATCTTCTGCTAGCTTTTGTACTAGACTTTCATATTGCTCTCTAGTTTTTCCAATTTCCTTGAGTTTTGATTCTTCTATATCGTTTAGTTCTTTATCGACTTTTTGTGAAACATATTGAAGTCTAGCTTCTGCCATCATAAACAATCTATTGTTTTCTTTCCATAAATGTTCAGTTATGTGTTCAACATATTGTTGCATGTAATTAACCAGATTTGTATTATTACCTGATTCTAAGTATTCTTTGGCTGATTCTTCCATGTATTTTGCAATTTCGCGCGAACGTTCATGATCCATTAACATCATCGCAATTGGTCCCATATTCCGTGGCATTCCTGCTTGTTCCAATGCTGGAAACAAAGAATTTTCTTCTTTGCTATGATGACATACATCAGTAAAGTTTTTTGAAAAATCAATTACTGGAGACAAAATAAACTCAGGAATTTTTTTACCATCATTAAGTAATTGGATCGTAGTCTCCATAGATTTAATCACCTTTTCAATTAAATCATGATCTCGTCTTAAGGAATTAGTAGACATTAAATTTTTTAAAGTATTCCTTTATCTATATCTTATTCCAAAAACAATTGAAATATAATAAAAGAGTTAACGAATTTTTCGTTAACTGTTTCTCTCTATCTGTTAGAAAGATCGTTTGACTTTACAAATGCCCATATTTTTTTAGTCATTTCACTTGGGGCAATTGGTTTTTTACCAAAGACTTGCTCAACTGTTTCTTTTCTACCTGCAAAGTTTATTGCATATCCACCAAATGCTGGTTTTTTAGTTTTAGTGGAAGTTTTTGTTTTTTTGGTCGAGTTGCTTGTGGTTTTCTTTTTTGTTGTAGTTTTCTTTTTTGCTGCCAATTTCTCGTACTTTTGTTCTAAATTAACTATAATAACTTACAGTTTTGTGTAATGCAAAACTACATCATTTTGAATCCGTCGTACAGATTTTAGCCTCAGTTTGGTAGATTTTAAAATGATATCAAATCCTTTACCTTGAACTAGACTGATGGAATCTGTTCCTCCCAGAATGTAAGGAGTGACAGTAATAAACAATTCATCAACCAAATTATTTTTAATAAATTCCCAATTTATTGAACCCCCTCCTTCAAGTAAAATTGTTTTAATTTTTCTTGTACTAAGATTTTGAAGTAGTGATTTGACATTGACTCGGTTTTCTCCAGTTACGATTACATCTACAGGAGATTTTTGTAATTTTTCAAGATTTTTTTTTGAAATTTTTTTACAAACAGCAATGATGGTTTTTATTTCACTACTTGTTTGCAAAATTTTTGAGTTATTTGATATTGTACCCAAAGAATCTAAAATTATTCTAGTGGGGTTTTTGCCTTTAGAATATCTAACAGTAAGCAATGGATCATCTTTTTTGACAGTGTTTTTTCCAATTAAAATTGCATCTACTTTAGATCGTAATTTGTGGAGTCTGATAAGATCTTTTTTGGAAGAAAGTTTTGAATCCCCAGTTGTTGTTGCTATTTTACCATCTATTGAAATTGCTGCACTTAGAATTATTTTTGGCCTATAATTTACCATGAACAATCTTCCCCCCAATCATTATAGCTTTAATATTGGATTCCGAGGTTCGTTGAACAATTGATGCATAAACATTATGCATTGGTTCTAAATCAATAGAATGTTTATCGATAAAAATTCCGTCTGCAAGTTTTCCAGTTTCAATTACTCCTATGTCTTTTTTTAAAATCCTTCCTCCATTAACAGTACTCATTTTCAGTATTTCTTTTGGATTCACTCTTGTTTTTTTGAGTCCCATTGTTACTTTCCATAGATAATCCATTTCTCTGAACATGTCTGGAGAGTTTATCATTACATTATCTGTGCCTATTGCTATAGTGCATCCACATTTTTTCATTAAATTTATGTCAGGAATACCTTCAGCTAATGCAGCATTAGCTCTTGGACATATTACGATTCCCCTAGTTTTTTTTGCTGCTGCATAAAGATCTCCTTTAGAAGCATATGTCATATGAACCAAAAAGTGAGGTTTTAGGTTTAGTGACCTCATAGTTTCAGATTTTCCGGTTAATTTTTTTGATGTTTCAAAGCTTTGTTTTGTTTCTGATGAATGAATTGCTCGGATTTTTGAAGATTTTGAATAATATCGAAGAAAGGAATTACTGTTTTCATTTGCTCCACTGATACCCAATCCATCAGATTTTGAAAGCAAATTTGCTAAATCAGAGTATTTATTTTTTGGAAAAGGAATATTTTTTCTTATTTCAATTTTATCCTGGTACACTTCCAGTCTTCCCAAAATTATTGAGCGGATTGGAATTTGATTTAATGCTTCTTTTAACATCAAAACTCCTTCCAAGCCTCCTTCTCTGAAATCGACAAAAGTAGTGATTCCTTTTTTTAACATTGAATAACATGAATTTTGCATGAATTTTTTGAGATGGTTTGGATCTGTCTCTTTTAGAATCTTTGATTTAATTCCGGAAACTGGATGAACTCGTTTTTCCATTGAGCTGTTGAGGGTAATGTCTTTGGCAATTGAGTCACCTATGTGAGTATGACAATTAACAAATCCAGGGAGTAATAGTAGTCCTTCACCGTCAATAGATTCTTCTTTTGAGCTTGGTCCTATTTTAGGTTGGATTCTTTTAAACCGATTTTTTTGAATTTTGATATTTGTATTTGAAACAAATTCTAAATCTGATCCAAGTAATACGCTGATATTTTTAATTAACATCGTAATTCATAAACTTCAGGTTTTTCTTTTCCTGAATCTCGAATTTCCCTAATTGTATCTAGAGACTTTGTAGCGAGGCTTACGGCTTCCCTAGAGGTATTTCCGGTTCCGATACCGCAATTTAAGAGAATTTCATCTTCTCTTTTGATTAAATCTACAAAGGTTTTAGCATTTTTTTTACCCTCATCGCTTGCAACTACCATAAAATTATCGCCTCCCATGAAAAAGCTGAGAGAATTTTTATCGATAAAATAATTTGACATTTTTGCATAGAGATTAAAAATTACAGATGATATCTCAAAGGGAGACAGTGTTTTTCTTTTAGAAGAAAGGTCATCAACATCATAGTGCATAATGGTTACTTCATTTTCTGAAGAAGTTGTAATAAATCCAAAAATATTATGTTCTTCATTTAGATATACATCATTTTTCTTGCCCTCGTAGGCCTTTTGATTTGCCTCAAATGGAGTATTTCCATAACCAATTGAAATTGCTAGTCCAACATTGAATTTTTCCTTGAGGCGTTTTTGAATTTCAATGTGATCCTCAAGATTAAGCCCATTAGAAATTACAAAAAATTCATCAGCCCTGTTGAGAAAAACTAGGCAGTTTTTTTCTGAGAATTGCCTTTGAAGATCTTTATACAGCGATGCTTGTAGCATTTGAAGTTCATGTTCTCTGTCGCTACCCAAAGTTAAGGTCCATGGACCATATCCGATTATTTTTAAAATACTAATCTGAATCATTTTATTTTTTCAATTTCCTTGGTTATTTTCTCCACAGCCTCTACTGCCCTCTCTGCGACAGGTCTGATTCTTGCGTATGCATGTCTTTCTCTCATTCCAGGACCAGTAATTCCTAGTGAAACAGGTTTTTGATATTTTAAAGACAATTCAGTCAAGCTTTTGGCAGTAGAATGGGCAATTACTTCATCATGTTTTGTCTGTCCCTTAATTATAGCGCCTAGTGTTACTACTCCATCTACATTTT
>JAICHE010000092.1 GCA_025922755.1 Nitrososphaeraceae archaeon | reverse complement strand
GCACCAGGTGGCCAAGCAAGAGAACACGCCTTTTTGCTCAAAACCTTAGGTGTAAACCAATTAATCGTTGCAATCAACAAGATGGATGATAGCAACTATTCAGAAGAAGCATTCAAAGTAGCCAAAGAAAAAGGTGAAAAATTAGTAAAATCGGTAGGTTACAAACTAGAAAATGTCCCATTCATTCCAGTTTCTGGATGGAAGGGTGATAATCTCGTTAAAAAATCAGAAAACATGTCATGGTATACTGGCAAGACACTACTACAAGCATTTGATGACTTTACAATGGCAGAAAAACCAGTAGGTAAACCACTTCGTGTTCCAATCCAAGACGTTTACACAATCACTGGTGTAGGAACTGTACCTGTAGGTAGAGTTGAGACTGGCACTATGAAGGCAGGACAAAAAATCATTGTAATGCCATCTGGCGCTCAAGGTGAAATAAAATCAATTGAGACCCACCACCAAGAGATGCCTACAGCAGAAGCAGGCGATAACATTGGTTTCAACCTTAGAGGTATTGAAAAGAAAGACATCAAGAGAGGTGATGTTCTTGGTACTCCAGACGCACCACCAACTGTCGCAAAAGAATTCAAAGCACAAATTATAGTAATTCACCACCCAACAGCAATTGCACCTGGTTATACTCCAGTAATGCACTGTCACACTGCGCAAGTTGCAGCAACAGTAACTGAGTTTGTTCAAAAGATAAACCCTGCAACTGGTGCAGTTGATGAGGAAAGTCCAAAATTCCTAAAGGTTGGTGATTCTGCAATTGTAAAAATTAGACCAGTAAGACCAACTCCAATTGAGACTTTCCAAGAGTTTCCTGAAATGGGTAGATTTGCACTAAGAGATATGGGTGCAACTATTGCAGCAGGAATTGTCAAGGAAATTACTGAAAAATACACACCATAGGGCAAGTTATAGATGACTCAAACTGCCCGTGTAAAACTTACCTCAACTAGTCTTCCTAAATTAGATGGCGTTTGTGGCGAGATAATGGGTATTGGAAAAAAAACTGGAGTCAAAGTTAAAGGCCCAACTCCACTTCCTGTAAAAAGATTACATGTTGCAACTAGAAAATCACCTTGTGGAAACGGCACGGAAACTTATGAAAAATGGGAGATGAGAATGCATAGAAGAATAATTAACATAAACGCAGATGACAAAGCAATAAGACAGTTAATGCGACTCAAAATCCCAGATGATGTCTATATTGAATTGTCCTTGACATAGTTTGGTAATGCCTTAAATTATAGAAATTTTGATGATAAACATGGTCGATGAAAACTTTGAAGAAGTAGAAGAATCCTCTCAGGAGACATTTGATGTAGTTTATTCTTGTTTAAGATGTGGCACAAACGTCTCAAATACAGAGCTCTCAAGACTACCTGAAATCAAATGCATTTGCGGGTTTAGAGTATTTACCAAAGTCAGACCACCAGTAGTAAAGACAGTAAAAGCTATCTAGTTATCTATCTTTTTTGTAACTATGTTCTCGTTGCAAATGTGTTCTCATGTCTTCCATGTTTGAAAAATTTTTTCCACATTCTTTGCAATCATAGGGACTGTCTTTGTAGTGCACCACTTGTTGATGAAGCATTAACTGTTCTTGTTTTGAGAATTTACTTGAACAAATATCGCATTGAAACTTTTTAAAAAATCTCATCTTCTATCCTAGATCTGCTTTTTTTCCATCCCAGCATTTTCTGCAAAGCTGACCTTCCATCTTCCATTTTGGTTTGGGATTGTAACGAATTAATCCCATTTTACCTCCACACAATGAGCAATAGTTTTTCTTTTTACCGTGCTCTTCTTCTTGTTTATCAAAACATTCTTTGCATAGTAATCCGTCCATGTCCCACTGCCATCTGGGCTCCCATAAGTCTGAAATTTTTCTAGTTGTTCCACACTTTATGCATGGTTGTCTTATTGTTGCCTCGTAGAACTCTTTTGTTTTATTTACCTGACAATCGCCACAAAGCACTCCTTTGATATTCCATTCTCTTTTTGGTTTATGTTTGTGGGTGATCTCTTTATTGCAAACGGCACAGTAGGTTGGTTTTTTTGAGAAAAGACCCATTATACTTTGTAAAAAATATCTATCATATATCTATCTTAAAAATAAAAACAAAAGTAAAAAGTTGTTTATTCGGATAGGATTTTCTCAAGAGCTTGGCTAGTATTTAGCATGCCATTTTTCTTGGCAAACTCTTCGATCATTTTGTGCTGTTCTTCGGTAAAACAAACAGGCATTGAACGTTTTTCCATGAATGATTTCGTATTTCTTATTTAATATAATTTGCGTTTGGAAACATATTTGACTTGCAATTAATTTACTAAAAAAATGTCAAAAAGAATTCAGATCTTAATTATCGGGCATAATACCAACGGATGCACAGAAGAGCACTCAAAGACTGCATATGAAACGGGAGCAGAAGTTGCAAAATCTGGGAATGTGTTGGTTACTGGTGGTCTTGGTGGTGTCATGCTTGCAGCTTGTCACGGTGCTCATGATGCAAATGGTTTGACTATTGGAATTATACCACAAGGGGATGCCTCTGAGGCAAATGAATACTGTGATGTTGTAATCCCTACTGGGATGGGGCTCATGAGGGATTTTCTTACAGCACAATCCGCAGATGGGATAATAATAATCGGTGGAGGTTCTGGAACCTTATCTGAAATTTGTGCCGCATACATGAACAAGAAACCCATGGTTTCAATTAGAAATATGGGTGGTGTCACGCAACAATTCATAGACAATTACGTAGATCACAGAAAAAATGTCAAAATAATCGGGGTTGATACCCCAAAACAAGCAGTTGATAAAATTTTAGAATTGATTACTGCATCGAAATAAGTAATGGGTCTGGAGCATAAAACTCTCCATTTTTATCTGCTAGCTGGTTCAATTCGTTCACAATATTGGATATGCCTATCTCTTTTGCAGTATCAAACAATGGTTTTTTGAGTCCTAGACCAAGCTGTGCTGCTTTTTCAATTTCTGCAATGTCGCTTGCACCATTAGTAACTAACCATGCAGCATTGTTTAAGATATTTGCAACAAGTTGGATTGGATTTACATTTTCTGCTAATTTCTCTGATAATTCAATACGCTCGTACTTGTCATCTGAATATTTGTAAAATCCTTCACCTGACTTTTGTCCTAATCTTTTTTCTTCAAACATTTTTTCTATTGTAGGGTGTGGTAAAATCACTTTTTTATCTCGCAAGTGCATCTCTACTGTAGCTTTGTGAATCACATCCATTCCGGTAAAGTCAGCTAGCTCAAATATTCCCATAGGAAATCCCAGTTTGAATTTTACTGCAGAATCAATCTCTTCAAGTGATGCACCTGTTCTGTCTTGTACATAACATGCCTCATGAACCATTGGAATGAATAATCTATTGATTATAAATCCTGGTACATCTTTTCGACATAATACTGCAGTTTTGTTTACAGATTTTACAAACTCTTGAGTCAAATCAATAATTTCTTGGGATGTTTTCCTACCTGGAATGATCTCAACTAGTTTCATTAATTGTGGTGGATTGAAAAAATGAATTCCAATAAATTTTTCTGGACGTGCAGTAGTGTTTGCAATTTCGGTTATTGGTAATGTACTTGTGTTTGACGCAAAGATTACCTCTGGTGCTGCAACTGAATCTAGTTCTGCGTATACTTTTTTCTTTAAATCCATAATTTCTGGAACTACTTCAATCACTAACTCTGCATCTTTTACGGCTTCTTTCAAATCTACTACTGGTGTAATTCTAGAGTAGATAGAGTCTGCTTCTTGTTGTGAAATTTTTTCTTTACTTGCGAGTTTATCTAAACTCCATTTTATCTTCTCCATTGCTTTGTCTAAAAATTTTTGTTCAATGTCTCGCAGAACAATGTTGTATCCTGCAGTTGCAGCAACTTGTGCTATACCATGTCCCATTATTCCTGATCCCAAAACAGTGATGTTTTTAATCGCCATCATGTTTTCAAACTTTGAATCCTTTATTATGTATTTCATATTTCGAAATTGATTTTTTTGTTGTCATGAGATTTCGTTATTTGATTTGTAGTGTGGCCTCGGTTTTTCCATTGCTATTTGATTATTTTTTTTACATGATGTATTTTACACCTAACATTATTTAGTTTCGTGTCAGTATGGATTTTTTCATACGAATTTCAAACTAATTGTAAACAATGTTACAGTCAGAATTATATAAAAAATGTAAAAATATTTGCGGAAATTTTTTCAATACTCAAAAACGATCCGTCTAAAAATTTTGTATTGGAAAAATTAAATTAATTTTATTTTGATTGTCTTGAAAAATATTTTAGATCCAAAAATCAATTGTAAAAAATATTACACTCAGAGTTTTATAAAAAAATTCAAAAGTGTCTGTCGAAAAAATTATTCCTAATGTTCAAAAGCAATTAATGTAAAATAATTTGTATGGGGGAAAGGCAATTTAATTTTGTTGTAATCATTTTAGAAAGTTTTATTATTGTTTTTGCACCTCTTAACAAAAACAATTTTGAAATATTTAGAGATCAAAAATTAAATAATATTTCAGAAGTAACATTACAAAATTATTTTTCTACATGTGAAATTTTTATTCAAAAAAATATTTTTCTGAATAGTGTTATTGTACTAACTGATCATTGTGATCAATTAGTTTACCAAGAAAAACCTTGTAACGAAGATAGAAAAATTCTATCACACTCATTGGTGTTGTTTCAAATAACATTTGATTTCTCTAAAACAATTTTTGTTTTTTCACAAGAACCAAACTTTGTAATAAAAAATTTTGATGTATCTTTAAATTATTCTGAAAATAATTTCATTGAAAAATTAATTCAAAAAATTTTTACAACAAATAAAAAACTAATTTCATCTGTAATAAAATACAATACATATTGCAAATTTAACAATATAATTTTTGGAAACAAACATTTTGTTTTTGTTAACAGTGTAATGATGCAAGATCAAAATAAAAATTACAAAAAAATTCTAATTAGTAATTTTGAAAACTTTTTTGGATTTGGAAAATTACCTGTAAAAAATAATTCATTATTCCATCAAACAAAACATAATTGTGATTTTGTAAAACAGATTCTAAATGAACATGTTGTGAATTCTTTTTCATTTCTTGGTGTTTATGCTAATCCACTTGAATCTGCGGATCATGAAATTCAATTTCATATGTTAAACAAAATTAAAAATAAATCTAATTTGCAGCTATTCAACAGAACTATTGAATAATTTATTTTTAAGGAAAATCATTTTTATGATTTTGAAATTTACTTTTTTAAAAATAAAAATTATTTTTCCTTCTCTTTAATTAAAAACGTAATTCCAAAAGTTTCAGAAAAAGTTTTTCATCAATTCAAAAACTACTCTTCTTCAGATATTGTTTTACTTGATAACACTACAACTAACATCTCTTATGCACACGCCTCT
>JAICHE010000091.1 GCA_025922755.1 Nitrososphaeraceae archaeon | reverse complement strand
TTGTGAATTTTTTGTTTTCTTTGGTTATTACTTGGAATGATTATAGACCCCTTTGCAATTTTGGGGATAAGCCAGTCAAGTGTTACATCCTCATCTTTTGCAACCTGTTTCATCTCATCAGTTGCAACGCCCCTCCGGGCTGCACTCATTTGAGTACTCATGAATAATCTATGTTTTAACCTGATTTAAACAATCGTGAAAATTAATCAAATAATCTGATCGCGTGGATTTACGATCTTAAGTATAATAACAAATTGGATCGATCTTATATTTTACTAAGACAATAAAGCCTCAATGCGTGCTGTGAGAGAATGCAGAATTTGTGGTAGAGAATTCCAAAGTCTAAAAGATGATTATTGCTCCGAAGATTGCGTCAAACAAACATCATAGAGTTTACAGGAGTTTAGAGGTTAATAGCAGTGCCACATTCCTAATTTGAGCCTATTTTAAATAAAGATAAGAAGAATTGTACAAATTTGCCAGAGAATAAAATGTAAGGATTGTAGTCAAACCAATTTTTTTCTAAAAATTTTAAATTTCATTTTGGAGGACTCCATGTTTCTTCGATAATATAATTTCCTAATTTTTCAGAAACAAAATATTTTTTTCCACATTTGAAACATTGCCATAGAAACTTTTCTGATATTTTTTTTTGATACTGCATAGGAAGATTACAGTTGGTACAATGAATTATTTTAGGTGGATCAGTCTCCAACGGGATTTTTTTCAATCTGTTCAATAACATCCTCTTTTGATATAAAACTCAGTCTAAGACATACAAATGAAAGAATTTCCTTCATAGTCCTTAAAAGGATAAACAAATTAGGACTCTAGCTTGAACAAGTCCATGAACATTCTATCCATTGGAGGATCGGATCCATCATCAGGAGCAGGGATTCAAAGTGACATCAAAGATTTCCAATTACTTGATGCATACACACTAACAGCAGTTACTGCAATTACAAGTCAAAATACTTCTAAATTTGGATTAGTACAGCCATCTTCAAAAAAAATTATGAACGATCAGTTAGAAACGATATTTTCAGATTTTAAAGTAGACGGGATAAAAATTGGAATGGTTTACAATTCAGACATTATTAAAGCAATTTACAATTGCTTGAAGAAATTATCTTTACCAATTGTTTTAGATCCGGTGATAAAATCAACTACAGGAGGGATGTTAATTAAAAAATCTGCAGTAAGGGATTTTAAAAAATACCTAATACCACTTGCCACAGTAATAACTCCAAACAAATTTGAGGCAGAATTCATTTCAAAATCTAAAATCAATTCCCGACAATCCCTGATAAATTCAGGAAAAATAATGCAAAAATTAGGCGCTAAAAACATTCTAATCACGGGATTAACATTTGAAAAAAACAAGATCATTGATTTTGTCATGACTGAAAAAGATCAAAATTTTATAGAAGGAAGGAAACTGGATTCAAAAAATCACGGAAGCGGAGGTAATTATTCTGCTGCAATGATTTTTTCATTGGTTCATGGCAAATCTGTTTTAGAGTCTGCCAGATTTGCAAAAAAATATACTTTCGAATCAATCAAGGGAGCAAAAAAAAAGGGAAAAGGAATACCCATCACATATAAAAAATCAAACATAGAAAAAATTCAATTACAAAAAGCAATAACTCAATTTACACAAATTAAAAACATCTCAAAGAGAATTCCAGAGTGCCAAACAAATTTTGTATTTTCAAAAAAATCTCCAAAATCAACTAAAGATGTTCTAGGTATTTCGGGGAGGATAGTAAAAACAGGAGATGCAGTAGTTAAGGCAGGGGAATTAGAATATGGAGGATCAAAGCACGTTGCAACTGCAGTACTTGCAATGAACAAAAAATTCAAGAATATACGCTCAGCAATAAATCTCAAATTTTCTGATGAAACCATTGCAAGATTAGAAAAAAAGGGATTCATAGTGAGGTCATATAACAGACTAAAAGAACCTAAAAGAATCAAAAACAAAGAAGGATCCTCTATTCAATGGGGAGTAAGTACTGCCTTAGGCAACATGAAAAATCCTCCCGATGCGATATTTCACAAAGGAGATTTAGGAAAAGAGCCGATGATTTTGATTTTTGGGGAAGATCCAGAAGAAGTTAATCAAAAAGTTTTGAAGGCGTTTTCCTGATTTGCGTATGTTTCATAACCACACTCGAACATAAATAGTGAAAAATTTATGAAAATTTGTGAAATCAGTTATCTTAGCAGGCGGATTGGGCACAAGACTTCAACCATACACAACCTTTCTTCCAAAACCCATGCTTCCTCTAGGAGAGAAACCCATTTTGGAGCACCTCATAGAATGGTCTAAAAAAAACGGGGTAAAGTCAATTGTTCTATGTGTCAGCTATCTGAGAAAAACAATTGAAGACTATTTTGAGGATGGAAAAAGATTTGGAGTGAACATAGAATACGCAATATCAGATAAGCCCTTGGCAACTGCTGGTCAATTAAAAACTGCAGAAAAATTCATCGATGATACTTTTGTTTGCATGTATGGGGATTCAATTTATAATTTTAATTTAAGAAACATGATAAAGCAACATAAACGAAGCAAATCATTTGTCACAATGAGTTTACACGAATACAAAACAAATCTTCCTTATGGCGTAATTGACACAAAAAATACCAAAGTCATTGCTTGGAATGAAAAACCAGAATTGAAAGTAAATATCAACATGGGTTGTTATGTAATGGAACCAGGAGTTATGAGATTTATTCCTAAAAACAAACCTTTCGGAATGGATGATGTGATTAAAAAAGCAATGTCAAAGAAATTGATTGTCAGTAGTTTTATCAGTAAAAACGGATTTATCGATATCGGAAACAAGGAATCATATCGAAAAGCAAATGAAAGATTTATTCAAAAATTAGGTAAAATATAGATAAAATGAATGAGATCAAAATAAGAGAATTAAAAAAAGAGGATTTATGGAATGGATTTTTAACATCTTTGGATTCTCTTCGTCAAGCAAGCAACATAAAAAAAGAAACAGCCCTCAAAATTTTTGACAAGATTAATCAGAATCCAGATCACATTATTGCCGTTGCCGAATTAGATGGAAAAATTGTTGGTTCTGCAACATTGCTATTAGAATCAAAATTCATTCATGATGGAGGAGTAGTAGGACACATAGAAGATGTTGTGGTAAATAAGAGTCATCAGGGACAAAAAATAGGTGAGAAAATTATAAAATTTTTGCTTGAACAGGCAGAAAACAAAGGATGCTACAAAACAATTCTTGATTGCGTAGATGATGTAAAGCCATTTTATGAAAAATTAGGCTTTAAGCAAAATGCCAAGGCATTACGCTTTGATCACACCTAAAAGTACTCTTTTTTTGGTCGCCTTTTTTTTACTTTAAGCAGCGTAGCCCCAACCACCATTACTGGTATTGACAAGACCATAAACAAAACAGGAACATATGTTACAAGATCTGTGATAAATTTGTCTTCCACTTTATCAGCCAGAGTATAAACAAAAGTCATTCCAACTAGTAGGACTACACCTCCGGCAATTATCAGATAACCCACAGATTTTGAGCCATAACGTCTTGACATCAAATAGGAGAGTCCAGCTAAAATTGCAGCAGGTGCAACTCCGATTGAAATGAATTGCAGAATTTTAGGATTAGGATCAAAGTCAGCTCCAAATTGGAACCCTTCAGGTACATCTGTCATAAACAAGTAGACAGAAACCATCTCACCAACAAACATCAAAAATAATGCAACACTTGTAACTGCAATCCATTTTTCAATTGCCATATTAATTTCACCTAAGAGTTGATAAATAAACCATTCAGAAAAACTAGATGATTCCCACTAGATTTGCCAATTCTTTTCTACAAGCTGCTCCTAGTTTTTCTGCAGCCTGCTCGGGGGAAACATCATTCAAGAATATTCCATATCCCCTCTCCAATCCAGACCAAGGTTTTGTTATTGGATAAATTTCAATGTGCCAATGGATTTGTCTACTGTTCTTCTTTTCTGGAGAAAGATGAAACACCAAATTATAAGATACATTTTTGATAGTTTTTGATAAACCACCCAATGTTGCCCTCAAAATTAGGGACAGGTCATTAATTTCTTTTTGAGTAATCTTAGAAAAACTTGTAGTGTGTTTTTTTGGAACTATCCAAAATTCGTATGGATAAGATGGAGACCATGGACAAAACGCAATAAAGCCTTCAGTTTGAAGAACCTGTCTAGGACTACCTGTTTCTGCATTGATGGTTTGGCACATCACACATACACCTTTTTCATTTAGGATATTATGAGAAGCCTCAGCTTCAGACTCTATTGTTGGAGGAATAGTTGAAAACGTTATCAAATTAAGGTGAGGGTGAGGATTGTTGTTTCCAGCTTCTTCTCCTTGGTCGCCATAAATTGAGACATAGGTCACTCCTTTCTGAGTGTAAAGCCATCTTAATCTATCCTGCACAACGACAAGAACATTGGACCATTGTTCAGGATCTATTGTGGCAAACGTATCTTTTTGTTTAGGGGATGCCACAACCACATAATGATAACCATATGCCGGTTCACTATAATGAGGTTTATCACTGTAAGAATTTTCAGTATCAATTGAGACAACAGGATTTTTACTTTCAAAGACTCTGATAGACCAATCTTTCACATATTCATCCTCATTGTCTTGAAGACGTTGTAGCATACCATCCTTTGCAACCAAAGAAAGAACTGAAGGATTTGTCATAGATTCATTCCCAGGAGCATATGGTAATTTTTTTGGATCAATTACCTTGTCGTCTTTTTTTGAAATTATCATAAAACGTTCAGAAACATAGTCTTTTCTCATGTCTCCCATAGTTCTTGATTGAAGGAAATGCATGTTAAAATGTTTACTAAAATCTAAATTCGTTGAAATAATCGAGTGTTTTAGCAAATGTAAGAAGATGAGACATTCATCCAAACATAAAAAAAAATAACAAATCTCCATCAGAGTAATAATAATGGATTTTAAATTGTTGATCGCAAATTTTTATGGAAGCTTTAAAGGAGACCATTAAAAATTCAAAAATCGAAAACTATCATGAATAATTCTGACACTCACATGATCTATGTTTTGTTAGACGGGGTCGGAGACTTGCCACACCCAGATTTGGAAGGAAAAACACCTCTGGAGGCAGCAAATACCCCAATTTTAGATAAAATAGCAAAAAACGGTGCAATTGGAGAGGTGATATCAGTAGGAAAAGGAATTGCTCCAGAATCAGATATTGCAGTATTCAATATGTTGGGTTACAAATTTCATCATTCAGACTATGCAGGAAGAGGAGTGATTGAAGCAATTGGTGTAGGAATTGATTTTAAAAATGGAGATTTAGCTCTTAGAGGTAATTTTTCAACATTAAATGATGAAGGAGCCATCATAGACAGAAGAGCCGGCCGACAAATCGAGAAAGAAGATGCTGAAGGAATAGCAAAGGA
>JAICHE010000090.1 GCA_025922755.1 Nitrososphaeraceae archaeon | reverse complement strand
TGTTTTGAATATGATTTAATTTTACCATATTTGTCTACTCGTAAAACATCTTGCCCATTAATTCCATACCAATTATTTTGCAATTTTTTCCAAAGAAAAACTTGACCGCTGTTTATCGAGTTTTCTAAATCAATTTTGTAAAACTTACTCATTTCAAATAGAAATAACTTCATTTACTGCTGGGGCATGAGCCTCCAACCCAAACTTATCATGTATTTCTTGGGCAAACTTTTCACAAGATTCGGTATCTCCGTGCACTGTGAGAACTTTGGGATTTCCTTTTATTCTTTCAATAACTTCAAACAATTCATTTCTATCTGCATGTCCAGAAAACTGAAACTGTTTTACCTCTGCGGCAACATTAAGATCTTTTCCTCTAGTGGTAACTTTGCCAGTGTCCAATAATTTCTTGCCAGGAGTCCCTTCTCCTTGGTATGAAACAAGAGCAATTCCATTTTTGCTATCAAACGACAATTGTTGAAGATAGTATGTTGCATTTCCTCCTACTAGCATTCCTGCTGGAGAGATTACTACACATGGTTCCTCAATTGCTCTTTTTCTTTTTTCATGGTCTTTTACTGCAATAGCCTCATTAATCGCATCTGCAAAAACTTCTGAATCTCTTAGATAATTTGGATGTTTGAACATAATGTCATTTACTTTTAAGGCCATTCCATCCATGATTATTTTATGTTTAAAGTTGGAACTTCGCAAAATACAAGCAATCTCTTGAGAGCGTTCAACAGAAAATGATGGGATAAACAACACTCCTTTTCTATCCATCACTTCATTTGCAAATTCAATTAATTGCTTTTCTGATTCTTTTCTTGGAATCTGCTCTGTCTGCGAATATGTACTTTCAATTATTAAAAGATCAATATCTCCAATATCTAGATCCGCTTCACGCAGCATTCTAGAACCATGAGTCTTGATGTCTCCTGTGTAGAACATTTTCTTTTTTTCACATTCCACTAAAACGCTACTTCCACCAATCACATGACCTGTTTCTCTTAATTCAAAGGTGGCATTTCCTTTGGTTACCTTTTGTTTGTATCCTATTTCCTTTGCATTTCTCATCATGTTGTTTAATTCAGGCAAGCCAAATGGCTGGGCATCTTTTGTAATTTTTAGCATATCTTCAATGAGTAATTGTGATAAATCCATAGTAGGAGGCGTTGCATAGACATCGGTATTTCCACTAACAAACAATGAAGGAACATTTCCTGAATGATCCAAATGGGCATGTGTGATAATTATTGCATCCAAATCTTTTGGTTTTACATGTACAGGATATTCAGGAGGAGACCCACGTTTTCCAAATAAAACGCCATAATCCAATAAAAGATTAGTTCCATTACAATTAACTAAAAAGCCTGAACGGCCAACTTCGTTTGCTGCTCCTAAAACTTTTACATCCAAGGAATATCATGAATTCAAATCTATGTTAATACCTTGCCAAGACAGATCCGATCATTACGTACAATATAGAATCTACAAAAGCTTTAATTAGTGCAAGCTAAGATCCGATCCACATGGGAAGATCCTATGATGAGTGGATAGCTCAACAAGACCAAGCTCTTGTTGCAAAAACTCGTGCAGGCGATGAAGGAAATAAAGTACTTCTTAACCAAATAAACTGGATTTGGGTTCACAATCTTATGAACAAGAAAGCAGACCTTAATCCAACTTCTGCAGAATTACTCGATTGGGTAACTTCTGGTCAAATCGATGCAATGAGAAAATAAACGTGCATATCACGTTATCTTTTTGTTTTTTCCAATTTTTAATCTAAGAACCCGCATGGTTATTTTTTAGTCGATCATTTCCATAACAGGGTTATGGTTTTCAATCATGGTTTAAATAGCAACAGAGCAAAAAAGTAGTGAATAAAATGCCAATCGCAATACTTCCAGACATCGATGAGCAGAGATGTATCGGATGTGCACTATGTGTAGAAATCTGTACAACTCTTGGTCCAGATGTCCTTAGAGTAAAACCAGTTGAAGGCTGGAAGAGAGGTAAAGCATTTGTCTTTTACCCAGAAAGATGTATTTCTGACGGTGCATGCATCGGTGTATGCCCAACAAAATCAATCTTTTGGATGAGACCAATGAATTACACTGCTGGACAACCAGTACCTCTTCACAAAAACGGTGTCTTCATCAACGGCTGGGCAGAAGACGCAGCCTTATAGACTGTATCTTTCAGCACACATTTTTTTCTTATTTTTAATTTACAGATTTTTTCTTTGTTTCTTTAGGAATTGATTTAATAAAGTACTTCAGGAATTCATCTTTCTTATCAAAATAAATTTCTGAAAATTTATTATTTTCAAAAAATTTAATCCAAGTCTTTTGAAATTCTGAAAATTCTTTTGGATCAAAATTCAATCTTGCAGTTTCATGGTGAGCTGCTGGAAAAATATCTGATATCTCATTTGGAATTAATCCTATCTGTGGATTATAGTAACAAATCTGAAATGAATCGATCTCTTTGAATTTTCTTTTCAAAGCAAAATAATCATGTGACAAATAACCTGGTTTTATTTGAGGTTCTTTAACTATGATCAAAGAGTGTTTTTTTGATTTGAATTTTCTTACAATATCGTGATATAACTTGACTTCCGGCCTGTATTGGTCATTTTTGTCATATAGGAAAAGGGCCTTTTCCTTAAATCTTGGAGTTGACACACTTAACCAATCTGAATTTTGGGTTAGGATGTCAATCATTTCAAATAATTTAGGATGGGCCCTTGATTTTTTTAATACGTATTCCCATAATCTTCCTTCATAAATTGCCTGCTTTACCTTATCTACCTCAAGCTTTATTGCATGTAAATTATGGATTGCTATCTCATTAATTTTCTCTTGACCTTTCAATTCCTTTAGTTCGTTTGGGGTGTATTTTGAGCAGACTTCACAATTACAAGGAAAAACGGTAATATCTGAGAGATATCGAGTACCGTCTTCTGTAATGTATCTTTCTTGTTTTGCATACAGCATATAAGATGCTGAATCAAAGGTATCGCAACCTAACGCTATTGCAAAAGGAATTGTCAATGGATGACCTGCTCCAAAAAGATGCAGGGGAATTGAATAGGGCATTTGTTTTTTTGCTGCTACAATCATCTGAGCAAGTAATCTATATTCATAGGATTCCATAAATTCAACTGGACTTCCCAAAGCAAGCATCTGAAAACCCATATCTACCAAAGATTTAGTTGATTTTTCAACTAGATCAAAATGTTCTCCTCCTTGAATTGGTCCAATCCAAATCTGCCCATTTTTCTCGCTCCCATCCAGAGTTTCTTTTGAAACCTTTAGAGTGTGATTGACATATGATTCTGCTTTTTTTCTTGGTAATCCGTATCCTGTGGGTTTATCCAACGGTATTGCAAAATCCGTCATTATTCCTTTTTCAAAATTTGCCATCTCTGGAGGTAAAACATCCACGTCTCCATATTCTAAAACCTGATACCCACCAGAATCCGTCATTATTGCTCCATCAAAATCAATTATTCTGTGAATTCCTTTTTCAATTGCCTCATTTCCGTAATTATTTTTGGAAATGTATGCATTTGTAATAACCAAATCAAATCCAATTTCTTTAATTTTTTTAGATGGTATTGTCTGCTTTACTGGGTGAATTACAGGAACATAAGCTGGAGTTTCAATTACTCCATGATTTGTGTAAATCTTTCCTATCCTTCCAGCAAGATCTGTTTTTAAAATTTCAAACAAGCAACTTCCTCCTAACAAAGGTGTTATTTATTCAATAAGCAAAAAATTCCCTTAAATCGTTTTTATCTGAAATAATAGGCAACCAGTCTATCTCTTCACTGGTTACTTCTCCTTTAATTATGCCCATTACCTTTTTTGTTGTTTCTTCAATAGTTTTATCAGAAACATCAATCTGTACTGTTTTATCCTTTCCAAATTTAGTTAGAGAATCATATAAAATAATTCCAAGGGCTTCGCTTCCAATGTTGTCTTTAATTTTTTTCTCCGAATATCCTCGATTTTGATAAATTTGAATCAAGTCATATGGGTTTTTTCTTAAGACGATTATTTTTTCTATTTGGTCAGATGCTAGAACATAAGGAGCCAAATGACCAACAATTAAAGATGGTTGTGAAATGTTGTCTTTAATTATTTTTTCCAATTTATCAACATCTACATCATTTGTTTCGTCAGTCCTTTCAAACAAATTTTTTTCTTTAGCGATTTGATTAATATCAAATACGGGCAAATTCAGATTTTTGCTTATCTCTTTTGTTATGGTATGTTTTCCTACTCCTGGACTTCCAGTGATTACAAAAGACATACAATAAAATCCAAATTAACTACATTAAACAATTTCTGCAATACTAATATGTACAATAAATCTTGTGAGGATAATGCAAATTGGTTTATTGGGAAAAGCAAATGTTGGAAAATCTACTTTTTTCTCCGCTGCAACAGAAACACCAGTCCCAACAGGAAATTTTCCTTTTACTACAATTGAGCCAAATATTGGAGTAGCTTATGTACAATCTGATTGCGCCTGTAAACATTTTGAGATACCTCACAACAATCCACTTTGTGTAAACAAAATCCGTTTCATTCCTATCAAACTAATTGATGTGGCGGGATTAGTTCCTGGAGCACATGAAGGAAAAGGTTTAGGAAATCAATTTCTTGATGATGCAAGACAAGCCGAAGTACTTATCCACGTAGTAGATATAGCAGGAGCCACTGATATTCAAGGCCAACCTGTTCCTGTAGGAACTCATGATCCTCTAGAGGATGTCGAATTTGTAAGAAACGAATTTGATCAATGGTTTGCAAACATTCTCCAAAGAGACTGGGACAAAATTACGAGAGAAATTGATCAAAAGCGAGCAAAACTAACAGATGGTATTACAAAGAGATTCACTGGTTTGGGAATTAAAGATTTTCAAGTTCAAGAAGCCTTACAAAAATTAAATCTAATATCAAAAAATCCTAAAGAATGGTCAGAGACTGACATTCACGACTTTGTAAAAGAACTACGAAAAAACACTAAACCCATTATTATTGCTGCCAACAAAGCAGACTTGTGTCATGATCTTGATATAATAAAAAAAATTACTGATTCTATTGTCGTTCCATGTAGCGCCGAGACAGAATTATTGTTAAGAAAAGCCAGCAAAGCAGGAATAGTTAACTATTCTCCAGGAGAAGAAAATTTCTCTTTAGTTGAAAACAAAGAGATTTTGCCACAACAGAAAAAAGCACTAGAGGTAGTGAAGGGAGTGTTTTCTAAAATTCATTCGACTGGTATACAAAAAATTCTGAACAATGCTGTGTTTGATACCTTGAAATTTATTGTTGTTTATCCGGTTGAAGACGAAACCAAGCTTACTAACAAAGATGGTGAAGTTCTACCTGATGCTAAGTTACTACCCGAAAATTCCAATGCTAAAGATTTAGCTGGTTTGATTCATGCCGATATTGCCAAAGGAT
>JAICHE010000089.1 GCA_025922755.1 Nitrososphaeraceae archaeon | reverse complement strand
TTTATCAGTTTTAATATCTGGAGTTATTTACATACTTGTTTCATTAGCCGTTGTTCGGGTTGTTCCTTGGGAAGAACTTGCTAATTCAGGTGCACCGATGGCATTTGTAGCAGAAAGAGGATTAGGCTCGGAGGCACACATCCTGCTTTCAGCAATAGCTCTGTTTGCAATAACCAATACTGTTTTGATTACCCTTGTTGCAGGATCAAGGATTTTTTATGGTATGGCAAAAGAAAAAGTATTCCCGCCTATTTTAGAGAAAATTCATTTTAAAACAAAAACTCCTTGGATAGCTGTTTTTGTAATCATGGTTACTGCAATAGCTTTTACTTTTTTTGGAGATATCGTGATTGTGGCAAACATTACAGTTTTTGCGATTGTGATTACCTTTGGTGCAGTAAATTTAGCTGTCATAGTAATGCGTTACACAGAACCTGAATTGGAGAGAAAGTTCAAAGTTCCAATCAATATTGGAAAATTTCCAATTCTTCCTTTATTTGGACTGGGAATTTCAGTGTATATGGCATTTCAATTTGAGATTGAAGTCATATTAGTAGGACTTGGAATTATTGGTATTGGTATTATTTTCTATATTTTTTACGGAAGGAAAAAAGAAAATTCAAAATAAATTATTTTTTCTGTGATTTACCAAGTGAAATTGATGCAATCACAATTCCTGCAATTCCAAGACCAATTCCCAAATAGCCTACACTATTTTCAGAATTTGAATTTTCAATTTTGGCTACTGATTCTTTTAAATCGTTTACTTCTCCCACTACTGCAGTATGTCCATCAATTAGCTGATTTAAGGTCAAATCAGATGATTCAGGAAATTCTATGTATGCTCTTTCATCTACCTTTGGAGGATGCATTGAGAGACTAACTGTGGTATCACCAATGTTTCCCAGAATATTTGCTTGATAGTAACCTGAAACAGTAGGGTTTACAAATGCATAATATTTTCCTGGAATATTATGATCTGGAGATAGAGGAAGTGTAATTTTTTCATCCTTTAGAACTAACTGCATTTTCAAATATTTTTCAAGTCCTGAAACTCCATTTTTGAATTCTTGCTCTTCTAAAGATAATCCAGGTTCAAGTGGGCTAACATATAGTTCAATTCCGTTAGTTTCTCCAGACACCACAGGCTCATTCATCCAACCAATCTCTAGTCTATAATCACCAACAGAATCAACTGTATGACCAAACGCTATGCCAAAAAATCCTGGAATTATTAATAATAAAATTAAGAATTGATTTTTCAACAATGAATTTTATGAATTTCATGTTAAAAATGTTATAGAAGTTTCTTAGAAATAAAATTTAGATCGAAATTTGTACCAACTAACTTTTAGGCATCTGCGTACATTGATACTTCCCAAGCAGTAGGGGTTTGGGCAAATGCTGTGTATTCCTTATACTTTAATTCTGAATATTTTTCAAGAAAATCTTTTGTAAAAATTTCTTCAAGGAATTTTTGGTCGCTATTAAGAGAATCAAGGGCCCCTTTTAATGAAACTGGAAGAGTTCTAATATTATATTCACGTTTTTTTTCTGCAGTTAGCTTGTAAACATTTTCTTCTACAGGATCTCCAGGATCTATTTTGTTTTTTATTCCATCTAAACCCGCTAACAATAGTGCAGCTTCAAGAAGGTAAATGTTAGCAGTAGGATCTGGAACACGATATTCAATTCTTTTGCTTTTTTCTTGATTTCTATAATACATTGGAACTCTTATTGCAGCCGAACGATTACCCATTCCCCAACAAACATTTACTGGTGCTTCAAAACCTGGGACAAGTCGTTTGTAAGAATTGGTTGTAGGGTTTGTAATTGCACAAAGTGCAGAGGCATGTTCTAAAATTCCACCGATATAGTATCTACCTTTTTGACTCATTTGTGCGACAGTATCTGCCGGATCAAACATTATGTTGATGTTATCATTCCATAAACTTTGATGAGTATGCATGGCTGAAGCATTGTCTCCAAAAATTGGTTTTGGCATAAATGTAGCCACTTTGTTTTTTCTTTTAGCTTTTACTTTAACAATATTTTTGACAGCAACTACACTATCAGCCATAGTAATCATTTCATCGTAAACTAGGTTGATTTCACACTGACCTGAAGTTGCAACTTCATGATGTTCTGCTTCTATTTTTATTCCAAAATAATTGTAAAGGTCATCGCATATGTCTTTTCGAAAGGTCTCAAGTGTATCTTTTGGTTGCGCTGGATAATATCCCTCTTTGATATCAATAGCCGTACTGACATTTCCCTTTGCCCAAGGGGATTCTTTTGATTCAATTGAGTATCCTGAACCCCCATACGAGTGGGTCGCAGCATATGGTGAAGGATAAACGTTGATTGTATCAAATACAAAAAATTCTATTTCAGGTCCCCAATTAGTATGAGTTAGCCCAAATTCTTTTAATTTTTGAGCAGCCTTGTATGCGATTCCTCTTGAATCTCGATTGTATCGTGTTTCTTCTACAGTATTACCCTCATAAAGATCACAAAAGAGAATCGCATTTTTTCGATTTCCTTGATCATAATCACTAGGTAGAATTCGAAAAGATTTTGGATCGGGTTTTAAAATCATATCTGAGTTATTCACAGATTTGAAACCAACGATTGAACTTGCATCTAATTTTTCCAAACCATTTTCAAAACTGCTCTTATCAATTGCATAACTTGGCATTCCTAGTCTATGTAATTCCCCAAAAATATCAACAAACCAAAAATTTAGGAATGTAATGTTTTCATCTTTTATAGTTTGTAATACTTGGTCTACATTCAACTATTTTTTTAGAAAACTATTACACTAATGTTAGTTAGTAAGATTGTTTTAGCTATCTTGTAAAGAGTAAAAAAATGCTCTAGTGAGACATTTTTACGCCATACTTTTGTTCTAATTCATCTTCAAAGAAGAATTTTTCTTCAAATGCAGGTTTCAGATCATCTAGCCAAATGGCATTTTCATCGTATTTTGCAAAAAATGGTCTTGAAACCCAATCTTCATTTCTTCCTTGTAAAAATCGCAAGGAAAACACTTTTTGTCCATTTACAGTAACAACTCCATCTACCTGAACTTTACCAGGAGTAGCCGACATGCTTGGACCTCTCACTGTTCTTCCTAATCCGCTAACTTGTTTGTAGGCATTACGGAAAATTTCTTGAGCTTTTGCCAATGGCACACCAAAATAATGCTGAGCTCCTGTATCCCTGACAACAAACATGTAATATGGAATACAACCTAATTGAACTTGTTTTGTCCACATTTTGGCCCACATGTCGGCATCATCATTGATATGAGCTAAAAGAGGTGATTGGGTCCTAATCTGAGCACCTGTAGCTCTCACTTCTTGAATTGCTCGTTTTACAGAATCGGTAGATAATTCAGTTAGATGGTTAAAATGAGCCATGAATGCCAAATGGAGGCCACTTTTAGTTATTTTTCTAAAAACGTCTAGCATGAGATCAGAATCATCGTCTGTTAAGAATTTGTAAGGCCAATATGAAAGAGACTTGGTACCAATTCTGATTGTTTTCAAATTTGGGAGTTTTGCCTCTATCAAAGTTTCGATATATTTTGAAAACATTTTAGCTTTCATAATCATTGGATCTCCGCCAGTGAATAGCACATCAGTTATTTCGGGATGTTCAATAAGATATTGAACTAATTGCTCTCCTTCTTTCATAGCAAATTTCATTTCATCCATTCCAACAAATTGTGGCCATCGAAAACAAAAACTACAATATGCATGACATGTTTGACTTTGACTTGGGAAAAATAGGCAAGTCTCTTTGTATTTATGTTGCATTCCATACAGTTTTGTTCCATCCTTTAGAGTTGGAACATTTAGCTCCATTTGTCCGGCTGGATGTGGATTTAATTGTAATCTAATTTCATTTGCGACATTAGCAATTTCTTTTTTATCAGAAGTATTTTTTAGTGTATTAGCCATTTTTTCAAAATGATCTTGTTTTAACATCCCTTTTTGAGGAAATGTTAAAACATACATCGGATCATTTGGAATATTACTCCAGTCAATTAATTGTTCAATTACATAATTATTTACTTTAAAAGGTAATACATTTCCTACTACCTCCATATCAAATTGTTCTTGTTCAGTAAGTTTTTGTATTTGTGGAATTTCACGGAAATTTGCTAAAGTGTATGATTTTAGTGATGGTTTTTCATCCCACACAGTTTCTTGATAGGTCATTTAATACAATAGTCAGCCACCATTGTTAAAGGTTAAGGAATTTTTAGGCACAAAAAATAATGTTTTAAAAACAATAATTTTGATTAAAACAAATATGATAAACTAGCCTAACCTTTGTATTCAAGATATTCAAATCATTTAGAATAGAGAATAGATCATGGCTGAAGAGGATATTTCGCAAATTTCAGTTGGGCAATTTGAAACAGTATCTCAATTGTTAGCCTCATCAGAATCTCTACAAATTGCTTTCATCGTTATGATTGTAGGAATAATTGCTATTGGTGCTGCCTATAGTAAATTTTCTGGGTGGGTAGCATCCCAAAAAATATACTATTCAAGACCACATTTATCCAGATTTGTTCGCAAAGCAGTACTTCCATTTTTTGCAATAGCATTGATTTCATCAACAAATGCATACATTCAAACTTCTGGATTATTTGCCCAAAATATAGCAGTTGAGGGGGATTTATCTGCAGAGGCTACATTTGCAAAAATTCTCAATACATTCAATATTTTGGTAATAGGGTACACCATTTCTCATCTTATTCCTATAGCCTTAACTAAACGTGAAAAATCAGAACTTGAAAAAGAAGACTTTGGTGCTTGGTTTGACCAAAGGGGTTTTTCAGATGACAAAGATAATTTGTTTCATAAGTTATACAAATGGGTTCCACCGAAATTGGCACCGGAAGAAATACCAGAAGAAGAATTTCAAAACAATCTAAAAACTGAGGAAGGTCTAAAATTTTTAGAAGAATTTCGAACAACCAAAGGTAATCCAATTGGAAGTTATGAAAAGTTAGTTAAAGATCCATTTGAAGAATGGAAAAAATCTGAGAGAGAGAAATATCAAAAATATTTTAAAAATTGTATAACAGGAAATAACCAATCTGGTCGAAAGCTAAAACCAGGTGCCAAGCCAGAAGAAATATTTCCTATCGATATTTGGAGAGAAGAAAAAAGAATCCATGGTTTCGAACCAATAATTCCAAGCTCAAGACCTCCTGGATATGCAAGCAAGAAAAAAGAAGGAGTTCCAAAATCTGCAAAACAATTTTTGCCAATAGGAATTTTTGTGGCTACAATTATTGGAGTGCTAGCTTGGTGGGGAGTAGATTTGTTTGTTTTAGCAACTGCAACTGGTGGATTATCTATTGGAATAGGTTTAGCTTTGCAAGATACCATGCAAAATTATTTTGCCTATCTTGTTATTAGAAAGGATAAGATTTTTGAAGAAGGTGATCGGGTCCAACTGGATA
>JAICHE010000088.1 GCA_025922755.1 Nitrososphaeraceae archaeon | reverse complement strand
TAGGAAAACTGTAAAGAAAAAGACAGCTGCCAAAAGAAAGCCAGTTAGGAAAACTGTAAAGAAAAAGACAGCTGCCAAAAGAAAGCCAGTTAGGAAAACTGTAAAACGTGCCTCAAGGACAAAAAGTATAAGAAAATCATCTAGAAAAACTCGAAAACCAACAACAAGATCTAAAAAAAATACATCTAGACGAAAAAGATAGCCTCAAATCTCATTTGTTTAACGAATTTATGTCTTAGAAAATACCCAGGTTTGTGAATAAGCTAAATTCCATATTTTCAAAAGCATGTTATGAAATTTCTCAAAATCTTTTATTGATTAATGAACCAACAAAAGGGCAAATTAAAGAAGAAATCAGAAAGACTTGTGGAAAGTATTCACTTGACAGAATGCCAAAAAGCCATGAAATATTATCAATGGTGAAGGGAGATGAGTTTTCAAAATTAAGAAAAGTATTACTCAAAAAACCAATAAAGACAGGATCTGGGGTAGCAGTAATAGCATTAATGCCAAAACCCTATGCATGTCCCCATGGGAGATGCACGTATTGTCCTGGAGGAATCGAATTTAATTCTCCAAACAGCTATACAGGAAAAGAGCCCTCAACACTTAATGCAATTGAAAATGAATATGATCCCAAATTACAAATCACTACAAAAATTGAAAAGTTAATTGCGTATGGTCATGACCCATCAAAAATGGAATTGGTGATAGTTGGAGGAACATTTCTTTTTATGCCAAGAGAATATCAAGAAAATTTTATCAGGTTATGTTATGATGCATTAAACGGAACAGATTCTAAAAGTCTTCAAGAGGCAAAATCTAACAACGAACATGCTCAAATTAGAAATGTAGGATTCACTATCGAGACTAAACCAGATTATTGTAAAAAAGAACATGTTGATTGGATGTTAAATTACGGGATAACCAGAATTGAGATCGGTGTTCAGTCATTACAGGAAAGAGTATACGAAATAGTTAATCGCGGACATAATTACAATGACGTTACAGAATCATTTCAGATTTCAAAAGATGCAGGATACAAAATTGTTGCACATATGATGCCAGGACTTCCATCAGTAACACCTGCAGAAGATATTTTAGATTTTAAGAAATTGTTTGAGGATCCTCAACTCAAACCAGACATGCTGAAAATTTATCCATCACTAGTTTTGGAAAATACCCCGATGTATGAGGAATACAAGCAGGGGAAATATTCACCTTATTCCAATGAAGATTTGATAAACGTTCTCACCGAGATGAAAAAAAATGTCCCAAAGTGGGTAAGAATAATGCGAGTTATGAGAGAGATAGGCCCTGAAGAAATCATTGCAGGGCCAAGATCAGGTAACCTACGTCAAATAGTGCATCAAAACCTAGCAAAACAAGGAATTTCTTGCAAATGCATACGATGTAGAGAGCCAGGATTAACAAAGAAAAATTTTGACGAGCAATCTTTGAGCCTAAATAGAATAAATTATGAATCATCGGGCGGAAACGAAGTTTTTCTATCTTACGAGGATTCTGACGAATCCATTTATGGATTTTTGCGATTAAGAAACCCTAGTAGTCTTGCTCACAGAAAAGAGGTTGGAAAAGATTCTTGCATTGTAAGAGAATTACACGTTTATGGCAAATCTCTTAAAGTGGGAGAAAAAGGGGAAAATGAAATTCAACATTCTGGTCTTGGAAAAAAATTAATGAGAGAAGCAGAGAAAATATCACGAGAAGAATTTGATGCCAATCGGCTTTTAGTAATTAGTGCAGTAGGAACAAGAGAATACTATCAAAAATTAGGGTATTCGTTATATGGGCCCTACATGTGCAAATCATTGAGCTAGTGAAATAGAATGTCAGAAGCAGAAACAATTGGAAAAGGGACTTGGATAGACAAACTTGCTTTTGAGTTGTTAGAAAGAGAAAAATCAATTGGGAGAAATTTAGAGTTAATTAGAGTTGAAAGTGGTCTTGGAGCTTCAGGAGTTCCACATATTGGAAGCCTAGGAGATGCTGTCAGAGCCTACGGAGTAAAACTTGCTCTTGAAAATTTTGGATACAAATCAGAATTAATTGCATATTCGGATGATCTTGACGGATTACGAAAAATCCCAGAAGGATTTCCAGAATCATTGCAAGAACATATTGCAAAACCAGTATCATTAATACCAGATCCTTTTGGATGTCACGAATCTTATGGAATGCATATGAGTAGTATTCTTTTAGATGGGCTTGACAAGGTAGGAATAAAGTACGAATTTAGACGGGCTATTGATACTTACAAGCAAGGTCTTCTAAAAGACCAGATTCATACAATTTTGCAAAACAGCTCCAAAATTGGGGATAAAATTTCCGAATTAGTAGGGCAGGATAAATTTCAAAAATATCTACCATACTTTCCAGTATGTGCTAATTGCAGTAAATTATACACTGCAGAATCAACAGAATATCTTTCAGATGAGAAAAAGGTCATATACAATTGTCATGACGCCGAAATAGGCTCAAACATGGTCAAAGGTTGTGGCCATCATGGAGAAGCAAACATTTCGAAAGATTTAGGAAAATTAGCATGGAAAGTTGAATTTGCTGCAAGGTGGGCAGCATTTGACATTAGATTTGAAGCATATGGAAAAGACATCATGGACTCGGTCAAAGTAAATGACTGGGTAGCAGACGAAATTCTCAATTATCCTCATCCACATCATGTAAAATATGAAATGTTTTTAGATAAAGGTGGAAAAAAGATTTCAAAATCTTTAGGAAATGTAATAACTGCTCAAAAATGGTTGGAATTTGGAGACCCAAAATCAATTTTGCTTTTACTATACAAAAGAATTACTGGTGCAAGAGAACTCGGATTCGAAGACATTCCATCATTAATGGCAGAATATAATGAATTAGAAGACATCTATTTTGGGAAAATCAAAGTAGATAATCAGGCAAAACTTACAAAATCTAAAGGATTGTATGAATATGTTAATCTGCTAAATCCCCCAAAAGAATCAAGCATTCATGTCAACTATAGATTATTAATCGAATTATCTAAAATATTCAAAGAAGATAGAACACAAAGAGTAATGAAAAAACTTCTTGATTATGGGGTATTAAAAAATCCACAACCAGAAATTGAAAAAATGATTGAGCTTGCCGGTAATTATGCTGATGAATTTGACCAGCAAGAAAAAATAGAAATTGGTTTGGACGATTCTGCAAAAAAAGCACTTGGACTGTTAAGTACTGCGCTTGATGCACAAGAAGAGCCGGAAGATATTCAGAATACAATATATCAAATCGCAAAATCAAATGACGTACAGCCCAGAGAATTTTTCAAAATTCTTTATCAGATAATTTTAGGAACAACCAGAGGACCAAAAATCGGGCCTTTTATCACAGATATTGGAAGAAAAAAAGTTGCCAAAACAATTTCTGAGTATATCTAAAATGGCACACAATCAACACAACAAATCAAGGAACAGTGGGGGATTTGCACTTATTATCTTTGGAGCCCTTTTGTTATTTTTAGCACCCAACATCCATCCCACAGACCCAACTCTAGGCACAATTGCCTTAATTGGAGGTATTATGATAGGCAGTATTGGATTTTACATCAGATTTGTGCGAAACCGAGAAAGAAAGGTCTAAAGAACCGTTTATTCTTTGGAGAATTTCGTGAGGCAGATATGGGATTATTTGGAAAGAAAAAAGAGGCAATCGAAGAACCTGCAATAATCAAGAAATCCGAAGAGGATATTCTAAAAGAAGAGTTAGAAGAAGAGGTAGAAAAGTTACAAAAAGAGTTCAGAACAAAACAAGAAGAAATTACAGAACAAGAAAAAAAACTCCATTCAGTACAGGAAGAGTATGATTCTACAGTAACAAATCTTATGGAAATTAAAAAAGAGACAAATCAAAAAAAGATGGAGCTAGATGTAATTAAAAGAGAATTTCGCGATATAAAACAGAAAATCGAGAGTTCTGATGAACAGTACCAGAAAAGTAAAAAACAAATTTCAGATTTAAAGAAAATAGAAGAAGAGCTCAAAAATGCAAAAGAAGAATTAGATAAATCAAAAAATGAAAATTCAGAAATTAATCAAAAAATTTCTGATAGTAAAACAGCGTTACATGAAATAAAAATGCAACAAAGTCAAACCCAAAAAGAATTAGAAGAAATCACATCAAGGCTATATAATGCAAAACAAGAATTAGGAAGTTCTGAAAACACTAGTGTCCTTACAAATAAAGAAAAAGAATTCATTGAAAAAGAGATTGCAAAAAAACCTGAAACAAAAAGCATCATTGAAGCTGCAAGTGCAGTAGCAGCATCCCTAAAATCAAAACTAAACAAAACCGAAAAGGAACTTGAGGCCATTCAGCAATTGCTAGAGAAAGAAAGACAAGAGCATGAAATCACCAAGGAAAAACTAGAAGAATTACAAAAGTCTAAATCAAATAAATCATAATCCAGAAAAATAATTTTTCCATTTTTCTTTGATTTCATTTTCAGTGGCCCCAAGATCATATAAAGGGGAAATAACTTCTGAGAAATCCATTATATCGACTAACACCAATCTTCCAATCGGACTTTTTATCCCGTTTTTTCTATAGTGCCTCAGAATGGAATCATAAGTCGGCCCACCTCCAATAATAGTAGCAGTTCCTTTAAACCTGAACCCCTTTCTTAGAAGGGGATCAATAATGTTGATCTCAAGACTAGGATTTTCTTCTAAATTTTGCATAGTTTTTGGAGAGCGGATATCGGCAAAAACTAATTGATCATCCCATGTGATGATGGTTCCTTTTGGAGAAAGATTTGGAGTACCATCATCAGAAACAGTAGCAACATATCCTAATTTTTGAGAATTTATAAAATGCTTAACATTAGAAGGAATTTTTTTCAATGCTAATATCTAAAAATGGTTTTTTTTAAAGTCATCTGAAAAAGTCTTCTGCATACATTGAGAAAAAGAAAAATCCTATTCCCCCACCAATTATTGCAATCCATGCACCAATCTGTTGTATTCTAGACATTACTAAGCAACACCCCTACACATTATTGAATCTATACTATTTTGTAGTTATGATCTTGAAGGATCATGCTCTTTTCCTATATGCTTTGCAAGATCAATCACATTACTTCCAAAATCCTCCCCACAAAAAGGACATTCAAATTCATATTGATTCGACACAAGTAATTTTTGCTAGACTTTATTTAAAAAAGTTTTAAAATTATCCGTAAATTATGCAATGTTCACAATCACAATTGTCTATTTCTTTTGATTTTGCAAGACATTTTTTATGTTGACCAGCTTGACATTGCACACATATTTTATCCAAGTTTTCTACAGTGGTATATTTTTTTGATTGATCAAAACCAAAACCTCCATCTTTAGGCCCAACCATGTATTATCTAATTCATTGAGGTATTTCTACTTCACTAAATTACTGGTGCGTAAACAATTATTATTTTTCTTTATCATCATCAGGATTATCCCACATGTGCATTGTTCCTCGGATCATAAAGGAGCCAACAATAATTGCGACAAGCCCACCCACTATGAACATGAAAAATCGCCCTATGCTCTTAATGCCAGCCACGATTATTCTATGAAGTCTTTGTAATTATAATTGTCTG
>JAICHE010000087.1 GCA_025922755.1 Nitrososphaeraceae archaeon | reverse complement strand
TGCATTAGGAATACAACACATGATGGAAAATGGAATTATCGATATTGAAATTTCCAAATCTGTTGAAGAAAACTATAGAGAAGAGCAAAGAGAATGGTTTGACAAATACTTGCGCGAAATCTCAAAAAATATTTCAAATGAGAAAAGATACATCGAGTATGCAAATCCAAGTGCAGATGTGATAAAAAAATTCCTCAGAGACTATGTAAAATGGAATTTTGAAGAAGAGGTAAAATCATCATCAAACAAATTTCCAGACCCCAGTTATGAGGTAGTGGATAACACATACCTCATACATTACAAGGTATTTGTCAATGACCAGCCAGGAGGACTTCCACTTGATCATGTGAGTACATTGAAAGACTCTTTTGAGTTTTGGGAGAATCAAGAAATTACCATTAAGGACAGAAAGGCAATAGTAGATTTTGAAATAACCCAAAATAAGAAAGATGCAAACATTTGGGTGACTTGGGTGGTACGGAGTTTAGGCGAAGGTGTTCTTGGTCATGCCCACTTGGGAAAAGGGGTCGTAGAGGTGACTTTGGGGGACTATAATTGCGATGGTAGTTTTCAGCTGTATGATGTTTCAAGTGTCAAAGACATTATGACTCATGAATTAGGTCATTCAATTGGTTTGCCTCATCTTGAGGATTCAAGTAACATAATGTACCCTTCAATGTCCCCCAAGTATGCATTTTGTTTGCTCTCCTAAGTTTTTAGAGAAAAGTGTGTGTTTTTTCTTCAAAAAATTTTCAATTTTAAATTAGCTTTATTGAAATTTTTTGTCAGTTTATAGACTCAAATTCTTGTTAGCTTAACCTACACACCAATAACCAGTAGAAACTATGTAAAAATGATAATAACCAAAATGCTGAATTTTATTCAAGCATGTTAAAAGGCACAATACTTTCTGGACCAAAGTGTCCATCATGTGGCGACAAAAAAATGGTAACAGATCAAAATACAGGAGAGTTATTTTGTGGAAAATGTGGTTTTGTCGTAACAGATAAAATTTCAGACACTGGTGCAGAATGGCGTTCATTTGCAAATGATGACACAAACAGAACTCGTGTAGGTGCAGGGACTTCTCTCACAATGCATGATATGGGCCTATCAACAATTATCGGAACTCAAAACAAAGATTCTACTGGAAAACCACTGACCTCAGCAATGAAAAGCTCAATTGAAAGATTGAGAACTTGGGATAGTAGAACTCAAGCACATTCTTCAGCAGATAGAAATCTTCGTCAAGCATTAAATGAAATGGACAAATTAAAAGACAAACTAGCATTAACTGATGCAGTAATTGAAAAAGCAGCTTACATTTACCGAAAAGCCATGGAGAAAAAACTCGTAAGAGGAAGATCCATCCAAGGATTAGTTGCAGCGTGTCTTTATGCATCATGTAGAAATACAGAGACACCAAGGACCTTAGATGACATTGCAAAGGGAATAAACATCAGAAGAAAGGATGTGGCAAGATGCTACAGACTAATTTTCCGAGAATTAGAGTTAAAGATGCCAGTAGTAGACCCAGTCAAAGGAGTTTCAAGAATAGCAAGCATTGCAAAATTAACTGAAAAAAGTAAAAGAAAAGCAATCACCATTCTTGAAAAAGCAAAGAAATTAGGAATAGTTGCAGGAAAAGACCCAATGGGAATTGCCGCAGCAGCTCTTTATTTGGCCTGCATTAGTACTGGAGAGACAAAATCTCAAAAAGATATCTCAATTGCATCTGGAGTTACAGAAGTAACAATCAGAAACAGATGTGCAGGATTGAGAAAAATGATTCAAACTGAATAAAACGTTCTAAAAATTAAAGGCTGTATTTTTTCAATCTTTTGTATTCAAGTTTATCCCAAGGATAGACGATATAGGAGTTGGTGTTTGTTTTTTTGGCAAATATCAACTGTTTTGGATATTTTTTCCCTCTTCTTGCAAAAAGTGTTACATAGACTAGTTCAGCTGGATGATCTACTCGATTGATAATTTTCTTAAATGTTGCCCCAGAATCATAAATATCGTCCACAAAAATAGAATCAGATGCTATTTTTTTTGGATCAACAACTATGACGTTAATTCCAAGATGATCAGCTAACAATCTGGCAGGAACTAAACCACCACGGCTAATTGTGGTAATACTTGAAAACTCCCTTTGTAGACTTGACACTTTATCTGCAAGAACTTTCATTAGTTTTTCAACCTCAGACCAAGTTACTCTTTGTGATTCAGAATCTTTTTTCGTCAATTAAATATCCTCGATAAAATTTTCATATATTTCTTAGAATGTTTTCATAACATCCTTTAGGGGTTTTGCTATTTTTAGAATTTTAAATGGGATTTTTCCAAAATCTAGGTCTTTTTCTGCTGAAATCAGAAGCACATCATCATTTGCTAATGGAAAACTCATCACAATTACTTTATCTCGGTAAGACATGGAAAAGTGAACCTGACCAAATTCTGAATCAAATTCTCTTCGCATTCTAACTCGTAAGGCCAACTCCATAAACATCATCTCATCTTGTTTTTGAGATTCAAGTGACATGAGACCCTTTTTCATCCCTCCTGCAACCAAATGGCCCCTACTGTTGATTATTCTGGCGGATCTCATTTTTGGATCTAATTTTACAATTTTTTGGCATATCTTTTCAAGCTCCTCTTCATTGGCCATTAGTCTAATTAAGCAAGCGATCTATTTATTGCGAGCTTTGATTGTAGTATGTCGTGAGCCCACAAACACCCCAGGATACAGTAGAATATTACAAGCACCTGTCTTTGTTTTGGACAGATTTGATACACTTGATGTCAAGTAAACCACAGGCTTTGGCATCAACTGGTCCGATGCGAAGTTTTGCTGCCAATTCAAAAAAAGTTGCAACAGAGTTAATTGAGATAAATGAAAGCCTTTTAGAGTTTAACAAATTTCTCACAGAATACTACAAGCAGTTAGCCGAAACCTGGAATGAGGCACAAAAAAAGGTTAATCTAAAGGCCCCAGAAGTTCCACAAGACGTTGAACAAATTGAAGCATTCAAACGCATTTGGATTGACATATTTGATAACGATTTTACAGAACTCTTTGATTCAAAGAAATTTGGAGAAAACTACGGAAAACTTGTTTCACAAGAGCTAGAGCTGACAAAGCACTGGAATAACATAACAAATGTAATACTACAATCTGCAAACCTTCCAAGCAAGGAAGAGATTGATGAAGTTTACAAAGAACTACATGACCTTAAAAAACGAGTAATTAAATTGGAAATAGAAGCAAAAAAGAAAAAGGTAGCAAAAAATGAAAAGTGAATCTAGAATAGACCCAAAAATTATGGAGGAGATTATAAGATTTAATAAAAATGTCTTGCAAGCTCCAAAACTAGTCGCAGCTCCTGATGAGATTATCTTGGAGGTAACTCCACATGATGTTGTTCAAGAGATTGACAAATCACGATTATTACATTACAAACCCTTGACAGACAAACAGCACAAAACACCGTTGCTTATTTCTTATGCTTTAATTAACAGATATCATATTTTGGATATTCATCCAGACAAAAGCTGGGTGAGAAACTTGCTACAACAAGGATTTGATGTTTACATGTTGGACTGGGGAAACCCAACTGCCATGGACAAATATCTTGATTTTGATGATTACATTAACGGATACTTGGATGGTGCAGTAGAATACATCAAAAATGAATCATCAGTAGAAAAAATATCTCTTCAAGGATATTGCACAGGCGCCACCTTGGCAACAGCTTATACCACCTTGCATCCAGAAAGTGTAAAAAATTACATAGCAACTGCCCCGGTAATTGATGGGTGGAGAGACACCACAGTAGTAAGTAATCTTGCAAAAAATATGGATGTTGATAAAATGGTTGACACTATTGGGAACATGCCTCCTGAATTCATGTATTATTGTTTTTCAGTGCTAAAACCATTTGAGCAAGGTATTGAAAAGTACGTTAATTTTTTCAAAAATATCGACAACAAGCGATTCGTTGATAGTTTCCTAAGAGTAGAAAAATGGCTCAGTGACACACCACCAATTCCAGGAGAATTATTCAAACAATGGATAAAAGACATCTATCAGGATAATTTACTAATTCAAAATAAAATGTATGTAAACAATAGTCATATCGATTTGAAAAAAATCGACATGCCAATTTTCACACAAGTAGCAGTTGGTGACCATCTAGTCTCACCTGAATGTAGTATGCCCCTACACTATGCTGTAGGAAGTGAGGACAAAACCCTTAGGATGTATCCAACTGGACATGTGGGGATGATTGCAAGCTCCTTGTCGCAAAAGAAAGTTCTTCCAGAGCTAGGTCAATGGCTATTAGAAAGATCAGAAAAATAAAATAAAAATTAAAAAAATTGGTTTGACCACTAGTTGTTACGTGTGGTAAATGCTGAAATCCATGATTGCATGATATTCTTGTTTAGATCTGCAAATGATTTTGCATTATCATTGAAGGTTTTGATGTTTTGTTGTGTTGCATCAATTGTTGCAAGGGCTATTTGATTTTGAATTGAAGCTGCCTTTACAAATTCTTCAGTAGTATCACGCATTACTTTTAGTGTTGTTTCAGGAATATTTGCTGCAAAACCTGATTTCTTTGCAAATTCTTTTTGTAATGTAATTGAAGAATCTACCATGTTTTCATATGCTTGCAAGTATTCTTGTTGTACGTTAGTAATTGATTGATGATATTGTGGTACTGATTGTTTAATGCTTGTAAATACCTTGTCTACGTTTTCTTGATATGTTGAAAATGCATCTTTTGGATTATTTTGTGATTGCTCGTTTTTACTCATTGTTTCACCTCCTTGTTACCTGATTTTTTTCCTATAGGAAGGATAATGACTTGAACCAAGTCACCTTCTCCTAAGCCAAGGGCATTTCGTTCGGCTTCTGGAATTGAAATTCTGCCAGCACTACCAACCGTTGTTTTGTATGCACCCCAATTCATGAAAGATGGAAGCATTTGCCCAATGTTGAACATTGTATCCATGCTTTTGTTTTGCAAGCTTGTCATGTTCTCCATTATATTGGATTGGGCATTTCTGGTGGAATCTGACATTGTTTTGAGAGTCTCTAGAGGATTGAATGTCTGAGAACCTTGGTTATTCATTAATGAGCCAAAATTTTTAATAAATTCAGCCTGTGCACGACCACTCTTCTGAATCCATTCTTTGAACATCGATGAAGGGTCGTATTGGCTATAATTACCGCTCATTGGTAATCTATGGTATTCAACTGTATTTAACCATATCTAATCAGAGTTTAAAAAATCAAGAACGATTTCTGAAAACTCCTTTGGAGCTTGAACGTATGGAGTATGTCCACATCCATCCATTCGGTAAAATCTGCAATCCTTAATTGACGACACAAATCCGTCTGCGTGTTTTAGGGGAATTACAGGATCATTTGAACCCCAAATTATCAGAGTTGGAACATTAATGGTTTGGAGTTTAGTGGTAATAATTTCAGCATTTTTTAGTCCCAATATAGTAGACATGAAAGCCATTTTTGCATTAGGCATTTTCATTCTTTCAATGAAATGATAAACAATCTCAGGATCAACATCGGCTCCAGACCCCTCCATCATTTCAAATGCATTTTTTGCATTTGGTTCATTTGGAT
>JAICHE010000086.1 GCA_025922755.1 Nitrososphaeraceae archaeon | reverse complement strand
GGATAGAATTAAAGCTGAAAGCTCCTTTCCATTAATTTTTAATAATTCTCGTAAAGGTTCGGCAATGTCAATTTCGTGCATTTTGGCAACCCTATCTGCTAAATCAAATGCGATTTTTGGCTCGATTATTCCAGATGAGTCTACCAAACTTGATTTTGCATTAGCGGCCTTCTCAAAAATGGTGTATGTGTCATTCGAAAGCTCTGTATAGTAATTTTGGTAATAATTTGGCATTTTTATGCCACGTAAACGAGAAATGGCATCATTTTCAGACATATTCAGCACTTATTTTGATTTTTGAATTGTTTTTGCAATTTCCGTGAGTTTTTTGAGACTTCCCCCCTTTTCTAGGAAAGTTCCTATCACAAGAGCATCAGCTCCTGCTTTTACCAGTTCTTTGGCAGTCTTTACCTCTTTTATTCCACCTCCAACAATTAAGAACCCATTAAAAATAGTCCGAACTGTCTTTACCATTTCAGGCGTTACACTAGATTTTGCCCCGGAGCCTGCCTCAAGGTAAACAAATCTCATGCCTAGAAATTGTGCAGCTAAAGCATAAGCTGCTGCAATTTTTGGCTTTTCAAATGGTATCCCTCTTGCTGAGCCTACGAACCATGCAGAAGTCCCATCACCAATCACGAGATATGCTGTAGGAAGGGGTTCAAGACCAAATTTAAGAACACTTGGTGCGCCCAATGCCTGTGCCTGAGTGATAAAATAAGGATTTTCTGAATTCATTAGAGAACTAAATAAAATTGCATCAGCATCCGGTACAACTCCTGTTACATTTCCAGGAAACAAAATAATAGGAATCTTAATTCCTTGTTTGATACCTTTAACAACTTGAGCCATTTCGATTTGATCAGTAGCAGAAGATCCCCCTACAAGTATGGCAGATGCACCGATTTTTTCAACTTCTTGAGCCAGTTTTTTAGAAGATTCTAGGTTTGATACTTCAGAATCAATTAATACAAATAATAACGCATTTTTCTTTTTTAACTCTGATTTTAGGAAGGATTCAATTTTTCCTGTCATGAAATTGGTTTGTAGATGAGTCTTTAAAGTTTAATTGGAATAACGGTATACAGATTTGTATAGCTATGTCGGAGTTTGATAAATCCAATTTTAACAATATTATCCGTAAAATTATCAAAAAATCATTGTTTACAGAGAGACAAATTGAAATTATTTTAAATCAAAAGGATCTCCTAGAGTCTAAGTTTTCTATAACAAAAGGTGCGTATTACAGGCAAGTAAGCCAATCTAGAGAGAAATTAATCTCATTATTTTACTCAATCATTCTTTTACGTGGTCTAGGCATACTTTTACCTGATGATATTGATGTGATATCAAGACTTTCTGACCAGATAAGTGTGATAAATGATAGTGATGTTTTTCCTGAACGAGAAGATGATGTGATAAATGTGATTGACCGAGTAATACGTCAGGCATGTAATATGTGATTTTGTAATGTTTTCAGTAACAGTGTATTTGTTTTGATTGTGATTAATGATGTGTATTTGTTAATCTAAAGTGTGAATTAATGTTGGTCAATCACGATAAATCACAATCTAGGAATAATTTTTGTGATGTTAATCGAAATTCCTGATCCTGAAGTAATATTGGGTGTGATTATTGCATTTTTGGTAGGTTTAGGAGGTCTTTTTGCATATTACAAACTTCGTCCCATGATTAAAACAAGTGAATCAGGTGATGTATCACAGTCAGAACGGTTGGAATATTATGAAAGACAACTCATTGATATGAAAATACGGCTAGATGCCTTAGAGATTGAGGGAATAGGGGAGAAATCAGAGGATCCTAATCTAGAATTAAAGCAATTTCTTGAAAAAATTGCCAAAAACAATCTTCAAGATATGCCTATGAAGTCCGAAGAAAAATTAGAGGTTAGTCCAAAACCTGAAAAAGGAGTGGAAATTACAAATGAGCCTAAAAATCAACCTCCCGTGCCTAGTTTGGACTATAACAATCCCATAGATTATGTGTTACACTTAATCACAAAGCAACCTATGACATCACGTGACATCCAAATCACATTAAAAAAGAGTAGAGAACATACTTCTAGACTAATGAAAAAATTATTTGATGATGGATATGTTGAAAGAAATACAGATTCGAAACCTTATAGGTATTTTATTTCAGAGAAAGGAAAAGAGAAGATTGGGGTCTTAGAAGCTAGTCCCGCTACTGTTTAGAATTAATTTTGTTTTTTTAGAGGTGATATATCATCTTAAAACTGTATTTTCAAGGTAATTTTATTATTAATTATAATTTATTAAAATTATTAAATTATATATATTATTATTTTATAGATATAATATGTCTGTGCAGGAGAATGAAGTTCTGGTGAAAATAACATCGGCAGGAACAATATCAATTCCAAAACAGTTTAGAAAGTATATGGATATTCAGAAGGGTGAATATGTAAAGTTGATTTTAGGTAAAGATCGGTTAATTGTACGTAAAATCATTATTTCATGAATTATTGTTGTTTTTGACTAAGTTTAATGGTCTGATAAGTCCATTCCCTTCCGGTACGAACCCTGTTGATTTTACCTTTAGTTGAAAACCTCGATAAATAAGTCGAAATTACACTTAATTTTACTGGTTCATTGTATTCATCTTCATATTTTTCCAGGATATTAGTAGAGGTAAATTTTCCCATTGGGAAGAATTTGTCTACAATATGCCAGATTTTCGCCCCTATTGAGTCGATGTTGGTGGTTTCTTGTTCCTCTTCAATATTCATCAAGTCCATCATTTCGAATATTTTTAGGACTTTATCACGAGTGACATTTCCTTCTAATTTAATATCATATCTGGCCCCATCGGAGTCTTCCATATCAATACGTATTCGTTTTTTTGCCATCTTTGAGATCTTTGAGGATCGAATGTTAACAGTTCAATAGATCCAAGAAGTTTTGTTAACTAAAGGGTTTGTTAACATTGACTGCCTAGACCATGCCTAGCCTGATTTTTGTTATTAACAACCTTAGGGTATGTTTTATTAGAATTGTTAATGATTTCATGCCTGGAATGGAAATAAAGGGGGTAATTAGTAGACATTCACAGTGTTAACATGATTCTTAACGCCTGGAATGGAAATAAAGGGGGTAAAATGGCCTTTTTGATGGTTTTCTTAACATAAAATTAACAGATTGTTAACCAATTTTTAGGGATTACCCACACACCAATATTTCCACTCTATCTTTTTCTTAATTTTTTTTTTTGAGAAAATCTAACTAAAAATAATTAATTACAAACTAAACTAGAGTTACTATTCTATTCTATACTCTCTTAATTCAGATATGGTAATGATGTTATCTAGTAGAAACATAGGTGTGTGAGTGTGGAAGATCCAATAGATAGATTACTTGACGCAGCAGAATCAGGAAAATCTATAATAAAAAACAGGGATATCCTTCACTTTACCTATATTCCTGAGACTATTCAACATAGAAACACAGAACAGGAACAGGTAACTCAATCATTATTACCCATTCTAAAACAATCACGACCATCGAATCTCTTAGTATATGGAAAACCAGGAACAGGAAAGACTTTAGTTGTTAAGAAGGTCATCTCTAAAATCCAAGAAAGGGTAGAAAAATCAAATTTCCCAATCAAATTAATCTACACAAATTCTAAAGACGAAACCACCCTCTATGGATTACTAGTAAGCCTTGGAAGGCAATTAGGACTAAATGATAAAGAATTACCAGGCACAGGATTGGCCATAAGTGAGGTCTTCAAACGAATCCTAAACATCATTGAAAAAAATGAAATTAATGCAATTTTTGTTATTGATGAAATTGATTATCTGGCCCAATTAGTCTCAAAGACAGGTAAAGATATTCTATATCAATTAACAAGAGCCAATGAACGATTAAACAAAGGCTCCTTAACATTAGTTGGAATTTCTAATGATTTGACATTCAAAGAAAAACTTGATCCTAGAGTAATAAGCAGTCTAGGAGAGGAAGAAATTGTATTTACAAATTATAATGTTGAACAAATCAAAAAAATTCTCGAAGAGCGAATCAACCAAGCTTTCCTACCTAATACAGTCCAAGAACCAGCCTTAAACCTCTGTGCAGCCCTAGCTGGAGGGGAACATGGTGACGCAAGGAGAGCCATAGATTTGATTCGAGTTGCAGGCGAAATTGCCGAAAGACAGCAATCTGACCAAGTAACAAAAGAGCACGTACGTGAAGCATCTCAAAAAATTGAAGAAAATAAAGAGGAAACCTCACTGAAATCATATCCTCTTCATGAAAAATTATTAATTTTAGCAATTATGAAGGCAGGAGGACAATCAACCGGAGAGATCTACTCATCTTACAAAGCATTATGTAAAATAGTGGGAAGGGATGAACTTACCCAAAGAAGAATAACCCAAATGTTAAGTGAAATAGAATTATCCGGAATTATTACCGGTAGGTTGGTTCATCAAGGAATTCATGGAAGAACAAAAAAGTATAAACTCACAATTTCTCCTGAAATGGTAAAAAAAACATTCAAAGACGATTTAACTTTGCAAGATATTATCTAACTTTGAATTATAATTTTGATGCAGAACTTGGAAGGTTTTCAGATTAACCATTAACGCGATTCCTGGATTTGGGGTCATTCCAACACTTGCTTGGAAGGGGGTTTGATTTTGCCATGAACCTGAATTTATCAAAAGAATACCCTTGTACATATCCAATTGGGCTCTATGAACATGCCCCACATGAAAAATATCAGGAATTTCATCAATCACCATCAAATCCTCCACCTCAGGTGCAATAGGAGTTTGACTTCCATAAATTGGACTAAGATGTCTTGCACGAAGTAAATGTTTCATCACATTTGTAGGGCTATCATAACTCAATCCTGGTGTAGTTTTTACAATATCATCTATACTTTGACCATGAAACATTAGCACTTTAACTCCGTTCAAAGAAATAACAGCTGGATTTCCAACCATAATTACATTCTCTTTTTCCCATAAACTTGAATTGTATTTTTTTGGAATGGCAGGTTGAGGAAGTGCTCTTCTTCCTGGATCATGGTTCCCAGGCATAATGAAGATTTTGATATAATCTGGAATTTTACTGAGTAAATTTTCCATTTTTTTTAACTGCTCTTCTATGGTTTGGCAGACTAGTTCTTTGTCTTGGTTAGGATAAATCCCTACACCATCAACAGCATCTCCACCAATTAACACAAATCGAATTTTCCGTGCCACGGGATCTGGACTGGACAACCATGAAATGAATTCGGAAAATTCCTCTTCCATGAAATATTTACTGCCAATATGTAAATCTGACAAAAAGACTGCAAATACCTCAGATTCTGACTTGTTTGAGGCTTGGTCTGGAATATCAGGCGAAATCAAGTCTTTTATAATAAATCCGGAATTCTTTCCAATCCCTACCCTTGCCATAATAAATTGGTCATTTAGGAGAGTATCGGCATTTTTTTGTAATTCATTATCAAAAATTATCCCTTCAAATGAGCCTGAGGGGTCTTCTAATAGTAATTTTGTAATGTTTCTCTCTGTAATTCTAGCCGTTACTAACCCACAAACATACATGTCATCCTCTGACTGTGCAGATTTCACTGAGGCAATGGACTTTAACATCCTTGATTCGGGCCT
>JAICHE010000085.1 GCA_025922755.1 Nitrososphaeraceae archaeon | reverse complement strand
ATAAAATTATACATATTTTAGTTTAACAAAAAATTGAAAATGGTTATTATTTATTGAATTGTTGTAATTTTTCATACATGAAAGATTCAGAAACTTTTGGAATTGAAAAAGGTCATGGAGAAGAAGTGATATCATGGCTAAACGAACAATCAAAGAATAACAAATTTGAAGCAAGATTGTATGGGTATTCTGTATCGACTAAAAATTTTGGAGAATTTGAAATGTTTTCATGGAGAGGAGATGTTCAAGTTGCCCGAAAATTAATAATTAAAGCAAGTAAGCGGTTTAAAATTAAGGTTATTGAAGGAGGATACAAGCCAACAGAAAGAATATTTCGAATGAAAAAATTTGATTATGCAAAAGTAAGAAAAGGAGACAAAACAATAGGACAGTTGGAATTTGAAGTATCAAGATTTGGTAATGATCAGTGGGAAATAATAAATGAAGAAAGACATTAAAGATTCAAAAATTCTTGGTTAATAAATTGAAAAAAATTGGATTGATTGGAACAGGGATGTTAGGTAATGCAGTTGGACTGCATTTACTAAAATCAGGTTATAGCATAATTGTTTATAATAGAACAAAAGAAAAAACAAAAGAGCTTCAAAATAACGGGGCAGAAATAGTAGATCATCCAAAAGATGTTGCCCTAAAATCAGATATTGTGATTACAGTAGTAAAAGATGCAGATGCAGTAAAGCAAGTATCTTTTGAAAAAGAGGGTATTGTATTTGGAAACCACAGTGGCTTAGTAGTTTGTGATATGAGTACAATCAATCCTCTAGAATCAAAAAAAATATTTGAAAAATTTCGTGAAAATAATTTGGTTATGTTAGACACCCCTGTTATGGGAGGGCCAAATGTAGCAATTTCAGGAGATCTAGTCATGATGGCATCAGGAGATAAGAAGACATTTGATCAATGCAAAGATCTTTTTGACACGATAGCAAACAAAGTGTTCTATCTTGGAGAAAATGGAACGGCACATGCAATAAAACTTGCAATGAATCTACAAATCACCATGCTTGCTCTTGCATTATCAGAAGGAATAACTCTTGCCAGGGGAGCAAATGTCGATCCTAAAATTTTCCTTGAAATTCTAAACTCAACTTATTTTAAAACAGGCATGAGTGAAAACAAGGCCTTCAAAATGATTCAGGATCAATTCGAGGCAACATTTACCCTTGAGAATTTAAAAAAAGACATCAACACCATTTCTGCAACTTCAAAATCCTTTGGTCTGAATCTCCCCATGGCAGAAAAAGCCAAGGAAGTTTATGATAATGCAGTAAAAGAAGGATTTGGAAATCTGGATTATACAGGAATTCTAGCATACATAAAAAAATTAAATGAATAGAATCTAATTCTTTGATCTATTTTATGACTAAGATTCACCACAAATTCTATAAGTTACAACAATAGAAATGCAATATGAGACTAAAAGATAAAGTATCAATTGTAACGGGAGCATCCAGTGATATTGGGAGAGAAATTGCAAAACGCTTTGCTGAAGAAGGAGCCAAAGTGATCTTAATTGCAAGAGACCTTGAAAAACTAGAGCAAGCTAGAAAAGAGATCGGAAATGATGAATCAACTGCCTCAATGTCCTGTGATTTAACAGATGAATCCCAAGTTATTCAGACAGTAAATCAGGTTGTTGACACGTATGGAAAAATAGACATTCTGGTAAATAATGCCGGTGCAATAAATGACCCAGTGCATTTTCATGAAATGCAAGACTCGGAAATTAAAAAATTAATCGATGTAAATCTTTTTGGAGTTTTCCACATGACAAAAGCAATACTAAACAAAATGTCAGATGTTAAAAGCGGAGTAATAGTAAACATCGGTTCAATATCAGGTGAAAGAGCAATACCAAGAGTTCACCTTGCAGCTTATTCTGCTACAAAAGCAGCAATATCCATGTTTACAAAAGCAATTGCAGTTGAATATGCCAGAAGGCATATTCGATGTAACAGTGTTAATCCAGGAATAATCAACTCAGGCATGATAAAACCATATTTGGATGATCCTCAAGCCCGAAAAGTAATTGAAGAAAGAATTCCCCTAGTAAGAATTGGCGAGCCTATTGATGTTGCAAATGCAACATTGTTCTTAGCTTCAGATGAAGCAAGTTGGATTACAGGCGCTATCCTTAACGTTGATGGTGGAAAAACAGCTTCAGAAGGATAATCCCTTTTGAAGAAGAGACTTTGCTAAAAGATGAGCGACTCGCAAAGGCTCAGGAAATGATCCTTGAATAGTCAACTCGTTTAACAGATGTTTTACTTCATGTAAATCACAACCTTGTCTTCTTACAAAAATATCAGAAGATGTGTGAAGTGTAATTTTTTCACGATTACCTAGCTTGTGGTATTGTTTTATTTTCGATTCATAGGAATTTGGAAAATGATGTTTGATGGCACTATCAATTCCTTCTGATTCATTGTATGTGACCCCAATAATTGGAATTTGTAGTTTTTCGTGAATTTTTTTTATGTCAACAATATTGTAAAGCGAGATTATCAACCCAGAGATCAAAACATAGCTGATATCTGGTCGATTCAATTCATCATACATTTTTAGGATAGATTCAGTTGCATCATCCCCATCCAAAGTAGCAGTACCAAAAACAAACCCGTCAATTACAAAATCACGTCTCATAACCAAGCCTGATAAAATTGATTTTTCTGAATTTTGATGGAAACTTTCTGCTATGGCTAAACCGCGTAGTCCCTTCTTTTCAAGATGCAGAGGTCTCATTTTTGTTTCTCCTAAGATATGCTTTATAGCTTAATCCCGCAACGCCCATGATTATACCAGTAATTACAGACCAAGCAACAAATGAAACAATGTTTGAATCATCCAACAAAATCCCAATACGGATTAAACATCTAAAGTTTCGGTTCTAACTAGCAGACCCTAAACGGACTTTTCTGTTACAGAAAGGATAAAGTAGATTTCTGAAACATCTAAATAGATTTAGTGTAAAGAGATTTCGTGCCTGAAATAATATGCGAAGATTGTGGAAAAAGATTATTTCATGAAAATGAAGATACCTTGAAGGTAGAACAAACCATACATGAAAAGTTCTGCAGAAAAAAAGAGGGGGAAACACACAGCTACATGCACAGAGATCCATCACACATGGGAACATTTGATTCTGAGCGAGAATACGATGTGAATGGCACACCTGTCCTCAAAAAATAAAACTTAATCTCGAAATACTGCAAAATTATATTCTGGGTGCCAGCAGTCACAAAGGTTGGGAAAAGAATTCCATTATGATGTTGTTATAGTTGGTGCAGGGCCTGCAGGTTCATCAGCAGCATACCAAGCTGCGCTAAATGGTGCAAAGGTGGCATTAATAGAAAAAGAAGATACCATAGCAGAAACTGTCAGGACCAGTGGAGTAACATGGATAAAAAACATAAAAGAATTTGGAATTCCCGATGACTGTTTCAATCCAATCAAAAATTATTCATTTTGTTCCCCTAACAACGAGGTCACCATTAGTGATTCGGTTGCTCAAGCTGCAGTTTTAGATGTGCGAAAAACATACCGGTGGCTGGCCAAAGAAGCTGAAAAACATGGAGCAGATATTTTTGTAAAAACAAATGTCAAAGATGTTGTTAAAAACAAGCAAGGAGATATTGGAGGGGTAATTGCCACTAATCCTGAAGGAGTAATTTCTTTTTTTGCCAAAATAATAATTGATGCCAGTGGTTTTGGTTCTGTTGTTTCAAAAGCAATGGGTTTTGTTACCCAATGGAAAAGATTTGGAGCAGGTGCAGAATACGAAGTCAGAGCTGAAAATGTAGATTCTGAAACATGGTGGTTAATGGTTGGCCAGAAATATTCCCCCGCAGGTTATGCATGGATTTTTCCCATTAGTGATAAAGTAGTAAGAATTGGGGTAGGGGTAGGAAAACCAGAATCTTCAGTAGACCCAACTGAGAGATTAAAGAAGTTGATGGATACCAAAGAAGGGCCAATCAGCAAACTAGGAAAGATAAGTCCAATTGAATTTCACTATGGGTTAATTCCAAATGATGGATTATCAAGAAAGTCTGTATACAATAACTTGATTCTAGTTGGAGATACTGCGGGTCAGGCAAACCCATTGGTTTTGGAAGGAATCAGATATGCCATAAAATTCGGAAGGGTTGCAGGTAAAGTGGCATCAGATGCAATAAGATCTGGAAAAACAGATGAAGCGTCATTAATGCCATACGAAGAAACATGGAGAAAAGAAATAGAGTCGAAAATAAAATCAGCAGGGAAGGTTCAAGATAGATGGATTGGACTTTCTGATGAGCAATGGGACAAAGAGCTAGACATAATCAAGGAGTTAAAACCAGAGGAGTTTTTGGATTTTATAAAAGCCGATTTTGGATTATCAAACATGCTAAAGCTTGCTACACACCATCCAAAATTAGCAGTAAGACAGTTGTTTGGATTGGTAAAGGGAATTGGGAAATAATTTAGTTCTTTTTTAACAAAAGCAGTGAATTTAAGAATCATTATGAAATAGACATTCTATCATGGTTCATTATTATGTAAATAAGATAAAGCAAGTATCAAGCATACCTTCTTCATGTGTTATTTGTGGCAAATCAGATCTCAAAGAGGATGCAGTTTTGGCCACCATGGGACCATCAGAAAAAAATTCAGATTATGTTCCATCAGTTCTTTGCCTTTCTTGTGAGACCTTGATGATAATTACTGCTAATCCAGGAAAAGTCATAGGTATTCATCATTCAGCTGGAAATCAGGCCACTATGCGTGGTTCTTAGCATCAATGAAAGGTTCCTCTTCCAGTATTGGAATTTCAAAATAGAATATGACCTGTGAGAATTTTTTGAAATCAGATATTCTGAAAGGTGCCTACCATACTAATCAAAGATAAACAAACTTTTTCTATATGTAAAAAAGGAGTTTGGTTGTGAGAATCCTCTTAATAAATAACAACAAGGAAACCACCTTAACACTTTCAAAATTCTTTGATGAAAAAGGAATTTCTTTGGATGTTTCAAATGAACCCATGGAAGGACTGAACCTAATTCGACAGGAAAAATTTGACGTGGTTTTATTGGATGTAAACATGCAGGTTGCCAAGGGCTTTGGGATTATCGAATTGCTGGCTTCAGACGATATTCTAAAAGACCAAAATATCTTTATATTTTCTGAAGAAGATATCCCTGAAATTCAGTTAAAGAATTTTCTGCGACGAGATGGAGTCAATGGATTTTTGAAAAAGATTGCAGATCCTGAAGAAATCTTGGAAATAATCAGTTGCTGAAAATTTATCAATACAAATAATTTATTGCATTGTAAACTTTGTTCCCAAAGTTTTTCCCATCATTTTAAGTGCATACCTACAGACTCCAGGGGTAAGAGTGAAAAAACCCCTAAATTTTCCGTTATCGTATTCTTCAGCTATCAAACCAAATGGCCCATATGGTCCTCGTGTTATCACACTCCAAACATTAACTAAATCTGTATCACGGCAGTTTATCACCTCAATTTTTTTTGGAGTTTTTAATTGTGTTTTACCAAAATTGGCCACAACCCAAACCTTGGGCATAGTTTCAATCATTTTTTGGTACCTTTTTTCAACAAATTTGTACCTGGCAATTTCCTCAAAGGTGGCAAGAAGAGGTTGACCATTATCTTGAGCATATTT
>JAICHE010000084.1 GCA_025922755.1 Nitrososphaeraceae archaeon | reverse complement strand
GTTGAACCATACTTCTATTCCTAATTCTGCCAAATGCGCATCTCCTACATTAGGAATGCCAAAAAGAAATTCTTGCACATACAAACCTTTCTCCGAAAACACTGTTGCCTCAAAGACATTTTTCTCTCCAATGTTAATTGTCTGCTCAACAAAGGGGGTATGGAAATTATCACTAAGAGAGAATTTTTTGTCATTGAGTTTGAATCCATAATCTACTTTCTTTATGTTATTTTCATGGTCTAACCCAAAGGTCGGTCTTGTGAGAGGTCCTTCTGAATCTAACTTGTTTGAATTACTTGATTCACTTGAAACAGGTGCTATGGATTTAGGTAAATTTATTGCAGAATGCCATGCAAATGAATTTGGAATAACCGAAAATGAAATTACCATTAAAATAACGAACATAAAGAGAATTTGAGAGTTTTTCATCAAAGAAAATTCCAAAAATTCTGATTTTAATACATGTTTGTCACAAGTGTTAGAAACAATGATGACAAACATGGCCTTAATTACAAAATAATTTTGACTAAACCAATGAACAACAGAAACGGATCAAGCTCATCAAAGGATAGTAATCCTTTAAATAATCTGATCAAAAAAACTTCAATGACAATTTCATACAACGACTATGTTAACGCAAAAAAAGTTCTTGCAATCAGTCTTGCAGCAATTATGGTTTTTGGTTCATTTTCGCTTGGAAGTTTAACTGCAGATCATTCTGCATTTGCAGCTAAACCTCAAGATAAAAACGGCAAAAACGTAATTGAATGGAGCAACGGTGTACCAAGTGGAGCACACCACAATCTGATTGGCCATGGAAAAAAGGCTGATTACAATTGTGATGATTCTCCAGGTGGCGGTTCAGTTTTCTTTTCTCAATACACAAATGATACAGTAAAGGAAACAATTGAGTTTATTTCAAACCAAAAATCAAAGGTTGAAAATCTGACTGCAATAGACCCATGCTCAGAAGCTTTTACTGGAAATGACCCAATTCAGGTACAACTCCCATATGAAGAGGAGGGATACTATGTATTTTGGTCATTAAAAGGAGGCCCAGATAAGGGCAAAAAACAAGAAGCCAGTAATATCACTCTTGCAGGACCAATAATTAACCACATATGCAATGTGACAGAAGTTAATAGTCTTGTCAAGGAAGGCGATTCTGACTTTGGCAACCTGTTGATGAATTTTACCAACTTCACAGCATATACAGATGACAACCCTGCAGATGGAATGTTTTTCAACGAAACCGTCTATCGTGACTTGGATCTAAGCGAAAATGTCACAGCTGGTGACCAAAGATTAGCAAATACAGATCTTACTCTTGATGTAACCGGTGGAGATTCTGATGTTGGCGATATATTGAGCCATTTTGAAAATGGCACAGAAATGTATCGAGACACTGATTCGAGCGGAAACTATACCATTGGAGAACCAATCTACAAAGATGCTGACATGTCAGGTGATGTGTCTGTTGACGACATCAGATTGTTTGTAAAAGACGGTTCTGAAGCATTATCATGTTCTGATGAAGATCTGATAAATGTCGCTGGTGCAATTACAGACAAAGAAGCATTCAAAGTCAAAAACGGATCTCTTGAAAGATTTGATTCCTCTTCTCCCCAGAAAGGAAAAGGCAAGAGCACATTTGTTGATATGACCGGAATGTTCCTATGGAGCGGTGCAGTATGTGATGCAACAATCCTAGCAAATGCTACCATAAACACAATAGATGATGATCAGATCAGCATTGAAGACTTTGATGTTGATGGTGATTTAACTAATGCTGATTTGGTATCTCTAGGGTATGCTGTAGATAATACTGACGCAGACAATAACATTATTGGTCCTGCAGAAGCTGCTGCACAAGCAAATGGTCAGATCGAAGCTTCAGATGGTATCATAAACACTGAAAAAGAATTTGCAGCCTTTATGGAAATCGTCTTTGGTGATGACTATAGTTGCAAAGCAATCTATGATGAATGGGTCTTTAACTTGGCTCAAATTGTCAATGTAGGTCTTGAAATCATAAATGATGGCGCAACAACAGTTCAAATGCGATTCTACCCAGTAGCTACAACAGAATTCACACCACAATAAACCCCCAACTTTTTCTTTTTATTACCTAAAATCTGAATTTCATGCCTAATCAAATTGCATTAGAGGCTCAAACTAGGGTAGACCTTAGACAATTTGAGACTAAATTTTAGCCAAAATTTACGTGTCAATTAAGATAAGAACTGACACATTGCTATAAACAATATGTGCGTTATTTGAATAATGAAAGTACTCATAGTAGATGATAACCATGACGTCTCAGAATTACTCTCAATATTTCTCAAGAAAAAAGGCTTTGACAATGTAATAATTAATGACCCAAAAATTGCCCTTGGTCACATAAAAGAGGAAAAATACGATGCTGTTGTTTTGGATATTTCAATGCCAGAAATAAGTGGACTTGACATTATCAAAAAACTTGAAAGAAACAACATGCTACAGGATCAAAAAATAATAATTTTGTCTGCCGCTTCACTTACACCCCGACAAGTTGATAATTTGTTAAAGAAAGATGGAATTCATGACTGCTTGAAAAAACCCGTTAGGTTAAATGAACTTTTAACGGCAATTGCTAACTAACCACATTATTCTGTTCATTTATTCTGATACTTCGCTTTCTTCTTTATACTCTGCTTTACACATAGAACACACATATCGATCATCCTCTTTTTTTAAGGGCATCATCAACCCTTGATTTGCACAACGAGGACAATCAGTAAAGCTCATTAAATTACTAAAAAAATAATTTATTTATTTTAGTGTAAGTCACATTTTTTTCAGACAGATTAGAATAGATGAAATATTTTATTAAATTCGTAATACATAATTTAATTTGAATCATGTTAGGCAAAAGAGACAGAAAATATTGGAGAAAAAAAGCACTAGAGGCTACAAAATTACAACAATGGGAAACTCTATTTTCCTATGGACAAAAAATGATAGAACTTGATCCTAATGACTTTGATGGTTGGGCAACAAAAGGCGATGCTCAATACAATCTAGGAAATTTCAAATTAGCTTTGAAATTCTACCGACACTCTCTTAAAATTAACAAACACGATATTTTATCTTGGCAAAACTTGGGGCATACCTTCAAGAATTTAGAAAAATACAAAGAGGCAATAAAGTGCTATAACATTGCACTGGATCTTAACCCTCTTGATGGATATCATAACAATGGAAAATTACGTGATTCTCTAATAGAATGTGAAAAAAATTTAAAGCAAGTTTAGGAAAAGTATTTTTTACAAATTAAAAAATTCACAAAAGATGAAATTTTAAAATATCAAAATTTCATCTTTGGAAAAATGCTGCAGACTTCATAAACTCTTCAAAGTCTTTGTCAATGATGACCTCGTGTTCTTCTAACCTATTGCCCATGTAACTATAATACATTCCTAGTTGTAATGGGAATTAAAAAAATTAATTGACCTTAAGATCATATTTTATTACTTGTAGGCATAATTTTAAAACAAATTTACATTACTTGGACTTAGGCTCTTCATGATAAAGTCTAAAATTGATTCTGTGCTAAAAAGAATAGAAGAACAAGAAAAATTTGAACAAGAAAACCCTCACCAAGTCCCCAATTCAGAAAAAGTCTTAGCAATAGGTAGAGACACCGGAATTTTTTACAACATTCTTCTAAGAAATATGAAGGCAAAAAATATTCTAGAAATTGGAATGTCAACAGGATATTCTACAATATGGTTTGCAGAGGCCTTATCTGAAAAGGATGGAAAAATCATTACAATTGAACATGATGAACAGAAGATTGAACGTGCAAAAAATAATTTTGAAGAGGCAGGTGTTGATAATTTTATTGAGATAAGAAAAGGGGATGCCCTTGAGGTTTTATCAGAAATTTGTAAAAAATACCCGCAAGAATTCTTTGATTTTGTGTTTATTGATGCAGACAAAGAACGCTACATCCAATATTTTGATTCTGTTTTTCCTCTAGTGAAACCAAGCGGAGTAGTTGGAGCAGATAATATTTTGTATCCTGAGAGATTTCAAAAACTTACCTCACGTTATGTAGAACATGTAAGAAAAAATCCCAAAATCAGATCAGTTACTATTCCAATTGATAATGGAGAAGAAATTAGCTTAAAATTATCAAAATCAAATCCTTAATTTCATATCATGATAGAATCCTCTGTCTATAAACAATCTAGTCAGATTAAATAATTGGTAAAACCAATCAATATGTGTCAACCCAAATCAATACAAAAAAAAGTTTGGTTGTTGTATTATTTGTATTATTTTCATTAATCTTTGTTGGCGGAATTTTTGGAATAACAAACGAGACTGCAATTAGTGCAGGACAAGAATTATCATATCCATCTTGGTTAATCCTTGCATATCTTGCAGGACTTTCCATGATTATTTTACCGTGCACACTTCCTCTTGTCTTCATAATTATTCCTCTTAGTATGGGAAAGGGTGGAAAAAAAGGACTAGTTATGGCCTCATTATTTGGAGTTGGTCTTACAATTACAATCATGTTCTATGGATTGGGAATAGGACTATTAGGGCAAACAGCAAATTTGGATCAAATTTCTATCTACATGTTTTTAATTGCAGGTATTGCAGCTTTTCTTTTTGGTTTATCGCAACTAAAATTATTTGAATTAAAATTACCAACGTATTCGGGAACTCCAAAATTTATTCAAAATAGAGGAGATTACTCTAAATCATTTTTCATGGGCCTGCTCCTAGGAAACGCGGGAGTTGGCTGTCCTAACCCAATGTTTTACTGGCTTTTAATTTACATAGCAGGTACGGGAAGCGCTGAGATTGGTGCAAGTCTGGGAATTGTTCATGGTGTTGGAAGAGCGATTCCGCTGATTCTCCTTTCAGTTCTTGCTATTATTGGAATCAATGCTACAAAGGGAATTACATCTAGTAGAGAAAATATTGAAAAAATTACTGGTTGGATGTTAATTGTAATTGGAGCGTTTCTAATTATTCAAGGAATTCCAGGAGGTCATGAGTGGTATGAATCAACATTTGTTCATATTGCCTGGAACAATCTAGTCTCGATGACACCAATTCCCCCAGAGTTTCATGTTGGTCAACATATTCATGATTACGAAACGGAGCTACCTCAGGAAATTGCTCCGATATTATTTGCCGGATTGATTGTGTTTCCAATCATATGGTATTTTAGCCACAACAAGAAAACAATATCATGAAAGATCCTGTTTGTGGAATGGAGGTAAAAAAAGGAGAACCCTTGGTCCACAAAGGAAAGGAATATCGATTTTGTTGTGCCACATGCCGTTGGGCCTTTGAACAAAATCCGGATCAATTTATAGAATCATGAAAGTTGAAGTTCTAACCACTCCTGGATGCTCCAATTGTAATATCCTTGAAAAAATGTTAGATGATCTTGGAGTAAGATATGACCTAATTGATGTAACAAAAAATCCAGAGTATTTAGAAAAATATCCTATATTTACTGCCCCAGGTTTAGTAATAGACGAAAAATTAGAGTTTACTGGAATTCCAAAAAAAGAGAAACTTGAGAAAATGTTTCATTAGGCTGGTAATGTTTTTTTAATTGAAAGGAGCTGTAAACTACAGTTGACCGAATATTCTGCAGATGAAAAAATGGTTTTAGTCCAATATGCCATAAAAAAATATGAAAATGAGGCAACACT
>JAICHE010000083.1 GCA_025922755.1 Nitrososphaeraceae archaeon | reverse complement strand
TTCCGAACAAACCACAAAAGAATTAGGTGTTGGTGCCAATGACCTCAAAATATTTGCAATATCAGATTCTGTTTTAAAACCTGATTTCCATTCTACTAGCTTTTTGGCAATAGAAGATCAAAGCAGATTACCAACAACTGCTCAGGATAAAATGCAGTTTATCGAGGAAGAAGAGTTAATCTTATGGGTACTGATCCCAATAATCATAATCGCTATTGGAACTAGTGTTTACCTGAAAAGACGAAAGTAATCTAGTGAACTAGTCCATAATCTTGAAGAATTTTATTCACATCATCTTCAGATTCTGTTTTAGAATATTCCTCCAAAATATTGTGATTTAATTCATAAAATGTATGACCCCACTTGAATTTATCAAGTAATTTAAGAGCATCTTGCTTGAATCCCAGGATAAACAATGAAGCGGCCATTGCTTCTGCAGTTGTAAGCTTGTTTAGTTTAGAATAGTTTACAGGATTTCCTGCTAAAAGAGGAGGTAGTTTTCTTTTAATTCCGATAAATTTTTTTGAGAATGCCTGATCTGCTAAATTCCATGAGCAATCAATTCCAACAATAGAGTTAATCAAATCCTTATCTTTTGGAAGTAAAGTCCTTTCTGAGAAGGGATCCAAGACAAGATTATTTTTTTTAGTGGTTTTGACATCATTAGCAATTTTGAATTTTACCATTTTTGCAGCAGTACATTTTTTTGGATCGTCCTGATTGAATCTAAAAACATGTAATTTCAATGAATTCAGATATACAAAATTCTATTTGGAGGTTACTCTAAAGTAGAATAATTTATTTTGTAATACAGTCTAGAGACCTGATCATCCTTTACTACTTGTACACCCCAAATTGAATCAGGCAACAGAGAAGTAGAAGATTCTGGCAATATAGAGAATTTTTCTACTCGTGCATCAGGTCCGCTGTATCGCACCTTAAGCGCGATTCCATCAACTTCTACAACATCATAAATTTCTCCTGGTTTTCTTGTAGAATCTCGTACCAAGCAACTATCCTCAGGACCAATTACACAAACACCCGACTCTGAAACAACTCGGAGATTAACATTTGGCTCATCTCCACGTGCAGAAGTTACAAGTGAGCCCATCAAAACTCGTGGTCCTGCTTCCAAAGAATCAAATTGTTTTTGTCTTGTTTCAATGAATACAGAATCATCAGGAATACTGTTAACTTTTTCAATGATTGTTTGTACAGGTTTTTCTATTTCTGAAGGCAAAACAACATCAAACACTAATTTTTTTGTTTCAAAATCAGATTCAACTGTTACTTCATATTTTCCCACGCTAGAAACAGAATCAGGAATTACAAATTGGTATGAAAATGAACCATTAGGAGATGGTCTAATGGTGGTAACTGGACCCTCATGAGTTCCACAGATAAATGAACCACAAGTGATTTCGGATCCTGTTTTCTTAAAGACACTTACATTGTACTCTTCAAGATAAATCAGTTTGTTTGGTTTTCCAGTTACAAATACAACATCGCCAGGATGGTATTTGGATTTGTCTGCGGATATCAACAAGGTTACTGGAGCATCTAAACCAAAAGTAAAGTCATTTGCAACTCCAAATACATACTCTGTTTGTTTTTTCAAGTATGTGGCCTTTACTTTGTATTGTCCTTCACTGAAAATGGTAATAGGTAATTCAAAATCACTTTGGAATACCCCACCTTGTTTAGGATACACAGATGCCTCGTGAATAATTTCTGTGGGTTTGTTTACAGGAGTTATTTTGAGACTCACTCTTTCTGGAACTACTAAGCCTTCACTTCCTTGTTCTCTAACAATTACAGACCCAAGGACCCTAAGTTTTTCTCCGGCATTATAGATTGGTTTTTCAGTAAATACCGTAATTGGAGGGACAGAAAGAACATCATTTGCAGGATCCTTTGATACTTTAAAGAAAATATCCTTTCCAACAGAGGATGTTGAAACGTGAATCTTATAGATTCCCAAATTTGTTGGGGTAAGTGATCTATCATCCAATTTGATTGCAGTCTGGGTTTCAGTTAAAGGAGTAATCCAAGACCATGAAAATCTTTGGCCTTCTACTGTTGCACCAGAGTTTCGAATGCTGCCATCAGGTTTTGTCAAGGAGATTGATACTGAAGATTCCCCAATTGGTGAAACGATTCCATTAAGATTTACTGTCTCGCCAAATCCATAAACTTCCTTATCCAAAGAAACAGATACACCATCCTCGATCACTAGAGTATCAGAAACAGAAAATGTTGTAGATTGTGAGAGCTTTAGATATTTTGCAGTTACCAGATATTGTCCTTCACCAAAAATGCTTCTGCTCAGATCAGTTGTCACTTTATATCTACCAGAAGGGTCTGGGACTGCAGTAAAATCATAAGAAACGCTAGAACCGGTAGTCCCTAATCTACCACCTCCCGTGTCGCCAATGATGGTTAGTGGGTTACCATCCTTGTCTTTTATCGACACGTTTACCACGGGAACATTCGTGGTAGAGGTACTGGGTTCATTCACATAACCACTGATAGTTATTTTATCACCAAAATCATAAACAATCTTATCAGTTGAGAGTGAAAGAGGTTCTCGAATTACTAAATCAGATGCAGGATCATCTACCACCGTAAATGTCTTAATTGCAGTTCCTACTTCTTTTGAAACTTTAATTCTATAATCTCCTAATCTTTTATCACCTGATGGAATTTTAAACGAATACTGGAATGATCCATCCCCTTCCAATCTCACCACATCTAAAATTTTGAATGCCAAATCACCTCCTTCTAATTCATTTACGCCAAGGGCAGTGTTTCGGGTTTGAAGAATTTCCAAGTCCAAAGAGCTTACCCAGAGATTATTCAATCTTCCAGTAATTGTAACAACATCACCTAATCCATAGGCCTCTTTATCAGTCCATAAAGAAATTTTCACATCTTCTTTGAAATCCTCTACTAATTCAAAAGAAGTAGAGGTCTTATCGACATATTCCCCAGTCAGGGTGTAGGTTCCAAAAATAGGATTAATAGTAGTCATGAAAATTTCTCCAGAAAATTTTCCATCTGTAGGATAAAGAGTTCCAGTTGCAATAACTATCCCGTTAGGGTTTTTCAGTTCATACTTTAGCCCCTCAAATGGAATTATCTCAGAGGCGATTCCAGAGATAGAAACTGTTTCTCCTGGAAGATATTGAGATTTGTCAGTAATAATTGCAAAAACACCTTCTTCCACTAGTTCTAATTCAGAACTTGCTTCACCAACTGAAAAGCTTGTTTTAGAGGAAGATCCGGCATAACTTACAGAAACATCATAGATGCCTTCATTGATTCCCAATACAGGGTGTAAACTTAGAGAAGTTTTGAAATTCAAATTAAAATCAGGATACAGTAAGACCTCAGAACTGTAATTTGGTCCATTTATGGTTACAGTGATTGATTGGGGTTTAAAATCACCGAGTTGTTCAATGTAGACTTTTTCAGAGACAGTTCCCTGTAGAATTGCAGTTTCTCCAAAAATGTAATTTTCTTTTGAAGAATTTATTGTAACAAAAACACCTTGAGAGGTTTCAGTAACAGGAATTTTTCCGTTTGAAGAACCTGCATTGGATGTTACAAACTTCCAGTCATCAGAACTGTCAAGATCATACCCATCATAGATTCTCTGCCAAGAGGTAAAATCATTTTTTATATCAGTCATCAAAGGGGTAGAGTCAACTATGAATCCATTGCTGTCTCTGAGTTGTACTATTTCATTTGTGTCAGTAAACCAGACTGTTTTGTAAGAATATGTGATGAATTGTCCGCTCTTAATTATCGTACCTGGAGGAATCGTCAAAGTTTGTTTGAGAACAGTAGTAGATGCAATCTTCCACCCTCCAATATCCACATCAGAATTTGTTGGATTGTAAAGCTCAACCCACTCTGTGGGAGAAGCAGAATCATCCCCAGGCGGATTGATGTCAATTTCATTGATTACAACATGGTCTGCAACAGATGATTGGGCATAAACCGGAATCACAAATACAACTAACAGTAAAGCGGAAAGTAAAATAGAGATATTTCTGATCATTGTTTTTTCCTATAAGGAATACAAGTATAGACTCTTTTTAGAATGAAATTGAGGAAAAGTTGAGCAAGTTGTTAAAGTTGACCTCAGAAAATGGAAATTTCTAGTATTTTGCATGCGTATATTGTATTTTTTTGATATTTAGAGAGTTCGCATAATTGATCTGAATTCAAAAAGAGAAAAAAGAGTCATCTTATAGATGCTCGTCTTTTACTAGGTCGGTGCGTAGGGCGAACAGGTTTTGATTTGTATTTTGATTTGTCAGTTGCGAGACTTTTTCCTTTCTTCTGAGATTTTCGTCTTGAAATAACTCTGATTTTTTCTTGTTTTTGAAGTTTTTTTAGTTTCTCAGAACTCATAGTTCTGGATTTTGCTACTTTGGATGGCTTTTTTTGTCCTTGTTTTTGTAGATTTTTTCGTCTTGTTATCCATCCCTTTTTTGATGCCTCGGATCTTTTCTTTGATTCAGCAGTTTGAGATGTCTTTTTTTGTGTTCTTTTCATATTAGATTCTTATCTTCTACTTACTAAAAATCATTTATTTTTCAGCATCACAGTTTGGGCATTTTTTATCAACAATTGTAAAACCACATTCCATGCAAACTCCTTCACCAACTTCTTTTTCTATCATACTTCGTTTTCTTCCGACATAGACCTTTATTCCAAAATACAATAAAAGACCAATGGTTACAGCATAAACAGGAGCCATAAATGGAATTAGACCAATCATTACAAGAATGATTCCTGCTATCAAAACAACATCACGTTTTTCAAAATACAATAAAGTCCCATCAATCAGGAATTGATAAAAAGGTGCCGGAGCTCAGAGCTATTAGGTTTACTTCATATCAAGTCATTACTCTAACTCTTCTTCATTGCTCGGCATCAAGATTACAACAAGATTTGATAATAAGATAATGATTAGTGGTGGGATCGGCGAGATTTGAACGCGCGACCTCTGCGTCCCAAACGCAGAATCATACCAAGCTAGACCACGATCCCAACGAATCATAAAAAATACCCAATTTAAGCTTGACAGATAATCATTTTAAAGGCAATTCAAAGAAGACAACCATTGCAAACAGATTATTACATCAGAGCTGGGAAAATAGCTTCAGAAGTAAGAGAAATGGTTCGAGTAAAGGATTGGACCGGCAAATCAGTGTTTGAAATATGTGAAGAAGTTGAAAATGAAATTATCAAACGCGGAGCTAAATGCGCCTTTCCTGTAAATGCAAGTATTAATGAAATTGCTGCTCACTACACAGCAGAACCTAATGACCCAATTACAATAAAGGACACAGACTTGGTAAAAATCGATCTTGGTGCTCAGATTAATGGATTTATTGCAGATACAGCAGTAACTGTCTGTTATGATGCTCAATATGATGGTCTTGTTCAAGCAGCAGAAGAGGCATTAGACAAGGCAATGTCCATGGTAAAAGTGGGAGTAAAAGCAAGTGATATTGGCAGAGCAATTGAAACTACAATAAAACAAATGGGTTACAAACCAATTGCTAATCTTAGTGGTCATTCATTGGACCAATATACGATTCATGCAGGAAAAACCATTCCTAATGTTTGGTCTATTGGAGGATTTTCGTTGTCAGGGGATTCTGCTTATGCTTGCGAGCCTTTTGTAACTACATCTGAAGGTGGAGGGTTTGTAAGAAATGGTCAAATCAAAAATATTTTTGCTCTAAACTCCAGAAAGAAAACCAAAAATGAAGAGGCAGACAAAATGCTTGATTTTATTTGGGAGAATTTCAACATGCTGCCTTTT
>JAICHE010000082.1 GCA_025922755.1 Nitrososphaeraceae archaeon | reverse complement strand
TGGTTCTCCAATGGTATAGTTTCCGCTCGAATCAGTGTCTCGATACATTTCTGTGCCATTTTCAAAATGACTCAATATATTACCAACATCAGGATCTACACCGGTTACATCAAGAGCGAGATCTGTGTTTGCTAATCTTTGGTCACCATCTGTGACATTTTCACTTAGGTCCAAGTCACGATAGACGGTTTCATTGAAAAACATTCCATCTGCAGGGTTGTCATCTACATATGCTGTGAAGTTTGTAAAGTTCATCAACAGATTGCCAAAGTCAGAATCGCCTTCCTTGACAAGACTATTAACTTCTGTCACATTGCATATGTGATTAATTATTGGTCCTGCTAAAGTAAATTTACTTGCCTCTTGGTTTTTACCCTTATCTGGGGCTCCCTTTAATGACCAAAATACATAGTATCCTTCCTCTTCATAGGGGATTTGTACCTGAATTGGGTCATTTCCAGTAAAAGCTTCTGAGCATGGGTCGATTGCGGTTAGGTTTTCAATCTTGGATTTTTGATTTGAGATAAACTCGATTGTTTCCTTTACTGTCTCATTTGTGTATTGAGAAAAGAAAACTGAACCACCACCTGGAGAATCGTCACAATTGTAATCAGCCTTTTTTCCATGGCCAATCAGATTGTGGTGTGCTCCACTTGGTACACCGTTGCTCAATTCAATTACGTTTTTGCCGTTTTTATCTTGAGGTTTAGCTGCAAATGCAGAATTATCTGCAGTTAGACTTCCAAGCGAAAATGATCCAAAGACCATAATCGCTGCAAGACTGATTGCTAGAAGTTTTTTTACGTTAGCATAGTCGTTGTGTGAAATTGTCATTGAAGTTTTTTTGATCATTGCATTTAAAGAATTGCTATCCTTTGATACGGATGATCCATTTTTGTTGTTCATTGAATCGATCAAAATTATTTTATAATTAAGACCATGTTTGTCATGAGTGTTTCTAACACTTGTGACAAACATGTATTAAAATCAAAATTTGATGGGATTTTCCATAATGAAAAACTCTGAAATTATTTTTGTTTTTGTTATTTTAATGGTGATTTCATTTTCAATTGTCCCTACTTCATTTGCTTGGCATTCTGCAATAAATTTGCCTAAATCTATTACACCTGTTTCAAGTGAATCAAGTAATTCAAACAAGTTAGATTCAGAAGGACCTCTCACAAGACCGACCTTTGGGTTAGATCATGAAAATAACATAAAGAAGGTAGACTATGGATTCAAACTCAATGGCAAAAAATTTTCTCTTAGTGATAATTTCCATACTCCATTTGTTGAGCAGTCAATTAACATTGGAGAGAAAAATGTCTTTGAGGCAACAGTGTTTTCGGAGAAAGGTTTGCATGTGCAAGAATTTCTTTTTGGCATTCCTAATGTAGGAGATGCACATTTAGCAGAATTAGGAATAGAAGTATGGTTCAACAACAATGGAGATATTGAAGAAATTAGGGCCATTCAGGAAACAGATGTAATTGATGCAGAAAATATTCTTGCCACGCATGAAAAAGTAAAATGTCGTTCAAATAATGCCGAAAAAGAATGTGACTCTACAAGCATATCGGTAACTTTCTTGGAGCCTCTCAAGGACAATATAATGGCCATCAAAGCAATCGATTACAAAAACAGGTATCAAATTACATATCTTAATGAGGGAATTGACCTATCAGGAAAATCCCTTAATCCAATGCAAAGCGTAATTATCCCATCTCCTGCAAGAAACGAGGATCCTATCAAAATAACTCAGACAGAAAAGTACGGGGTTTTGTGGACAACAGAGGATGGTAGAATTTTCGAGAGAAATACCTTTGGTTCGTTTAGACAGATAATTGATTCGTTTGAGAGATTCCATGATTCAGGAGAGCCACGGACTAGAAATCATTCGGAATTTGGTAAATTAATAAAGTATGAAGAATATAGAGGATACAATATATTTAATGCAACTTCTTTAGAATCAGAATTACCTGAAACTTTTGCATATTCTTTTCCAGAGGAAAACCAAAGAATCAATGATGAAGTAAAAGAAAAAATGCTTGAGCAAGAAAAGATGGCACAGAAAATTATTGAAGATACCAATGTTCAACAACGATTTTCTAATATCAACTCATAATTGATCAAATGATCGAGGAGTTCTTACACTGGCATCATAGGGATAATTTGTTATGCATAATAAAAAATTCAAATTAATTGATTCAAAAATTTTGCTCATAAATTATGTTATTAAATTTTAGAATCTCTCAATTTTTAACACTCTAGCAAAAACTAATTCATATTTTATTGAAGTAATACAATATTTTTTGTAATGTTACAATGATGTCATAGTTGTTAGAAACAACTGTGACACACATGGTCTTAACTATTAATTATTTTGTAGGTTTTTCATGAACAAAAAAATTGCAATTCCAGCAATAGCAGTTTTTGCAGTCACATTAGGACTCGGCGTAATTAGTCCTGTTTTGGCTACACAACCAGATGAGGGTGGAGAACACAAAATCCAAATCTGTCATGCTGCTGAAGCAAAGAATGAGTTCAATATGACTGGAGATGACTTGTGGCATAATTCCACCGCAGGTGCAGTGCCAATTGATATAGATAATCAAGGCAAATTAAAAGGTCATTTTGACAAAGATGGATTATCTAGACACAACAACGGAACCATGGGAGATTGGGTTATCAATGCAACTGCCATTCCAGGTGATCTAGATAGTATTGAGGCCTGCGGCCCTGAACCAATATTGACAATTGGTTAGGAAAACCACGCCTAATTTTTTTATTTTTCTTAAAAAAACTCGAAATTGTATTATTTTTTTCAAAATTAAATCCCTTTGACCACACAATAAAAAGGAGTTGTGAAAACGAGATACCATCCAATGGATGAAATCAAGGAAAAATTTTTAGAAAATCCAAAAGATCTCATGATAACATACAAAGACAAAGAAGTCAAAATTGGAGATTTAACTGAAGAGGAAAAAATTGATTGTATATCCAGATTATGGCTTTCTAGAGGAGTCTTAGAAAATGAAAAGGAAGTCCTACAAGAGATGATTCAGAAAATGTATTTTTTTGGAAAAATGGAAAATATTGATGAAGAAAATAATTAAATTTCTACGTTGATTTAGGAGATTTGTGAATTTCAATTGTGTTTTTTCTTCTTGTAGTTACAAGCGTAATGGTATTGAAGAAAAAGAATTTCTAATTCATCTGAAAGAAGAACATCATGCAGAAATGCTGGAAATTTCTAAAAAAGAAAATATGCCGATTAATATGATAGAGATGATTACAATATCAAACTCTAAAGTATTCATCAATACTTAGATTCCAAACCTCAACAGGATAAAGTTGTTAATGAATGAAAATTCTAATTTTTGCTTTCTGTGGTTTGAGTTCTGTTAAACTTTCCCTTATCATCAAATTGTTCTTGAATAGTTGCATTTGCAAACCCATGTTTGATGTTAATCTCCTCAAGGTAATTTATCACATCTTTTTGAGGAACTGCAGCCGTCTTTTGGTATACTTTTGTAGCCTCCAAAGATGTTTTTCCTTCCTCTAAGGCGGAAGTTTTTGCCTCATATGCTTCATCTGAAATTTTCTGGGTAAAATCAAACTGATCCCAAAATATTCCGTGCATTAGCAAATCAATAGTTTTTACGAAATTTGCAAATGAGTTTTTATTTTTCTCTATTTGCACCTCTCTACTGTTTTCCTCAATGTCTGCGGTTAATGAATTCTGAGCCAACTGTCGTTGTGGCTTCAAAGATTGTGTTGTGTTCTCTTGGTTTTGGATGGAAATTTTTTGTTTTTCTAGATTGTAAGATCTAACTTGTTCCATCATCTCGTGAATAGATAACCCTCCTTTGGCTTTTGTTAGTTGAGGAGTAATTTTAGACTCTGGGGGCATTGGTTCTTGAACCATAAATGAAACTACGTTTCTGCTCAGAGAGGATCCAGATCTTGCATAAACCTCCACAGAAAACTCACCTGGAGGGTATTTTTCACTTGAACGTAAGAAAAATTTTCCATTTTCATCAGTCATATCTTCTGCCTTTTCTGATGAAAAATATGAATAAACATAGACTTTTGAAAGTGGTTCACCGAGTTCATCGGTAATGGTACCCAATATGACAGGATTTTGATACACAGAGTAGCTCAAAGACTTAGAATTGGCCTCAATAAACTGTTCAGCAAACGAATCCTGAACCCCAAAGATGACTCCTAGTAAAAGTCCAATTACAAGAATAGTTAAATGAAATTTCATTTTTTTAGGTCTTCGAATTTGAAGTTAAGCAATCGAGTCTAATTGATCGATCAAAAGATGGTACAAAACTTGAGTTGATTTTATTTTTAAAGTCAGGTTACCTTGGAGGTTTTTTGAATAAAAAAATCGGCATGTTGATGTAATTATTACTTTTTCAAAACTCGAGTCCTTTAAATGATAATTTGTGCAAATATTCCAGTAAAGATGAATCACTTAAGAGATAAATTATGTGAGGATTGTAAATGCATGAAATGTGATTCTGGTTGTGTATGCGACTGTCATGAAAACCCATGGTGGTAAGACAATCCTTCCAGAAAACACACACCAGCATTTCAATACAACACACAAAAAACCGTAAAAAGATAAATCAAAAATACAAGAATTTTTCAAAAAAATTCAGGCAGGAATAAGCAGAAATATTTTAAATCGTTGTTGTGGCACAATTTTGAAGGTTCGCACTTTCTAACAAAAACTATTTTTCCTGCTAAATGACAATGACTCCATTGACCAAACTTTCTGCAACATCAATAGATCACATTAACATGAAAGTCAAGGATTTAACAGAATCTGTTTCATTTTATTCTAATTTGTTTGGCTTTGAGGTAAAACAGGATGAAAATCCAAACAAGGCAGAAGCTCCATCCAAAATTATCGGAAATGATTCCATCAAACTGTGTCTGTATGAAGTACCCGACATGAAACCGGAAGGTGGAATTGCCCACTTTGGTTTTCATGTTGATAATTTCTCTAAAGTAATTGCAAATTGTAAGGAATTAGGAGTGAAGATTCTTTATGGGGGCGAGGTCGACTGGGAAAAATCTCGTTCTGTGTATATTGTGGATCCTTCAGGTTATGAGATTGAGCTCTCTGAGGTTTCTGGTGGCGGATTGTAGACTTTTCCATATTTGCGTGAAATAAACTTCATAATTACTCCTTCTGGATAATCGATATAGTGTTCTTGAAGTGTATGTTTTCTAAAATCCTTGATTATATTCTCAATTCTTCCATTTGCCACAAACTCGCATTCAAAACCATATCTCTTGCATTCTAGTTGAGGAAAGTTCTCTCTAGGATCTTGGCTTTGGTGCCGATGTTTTTGCTCTCTGAGAACATGGAGAAACTCCATTTGAGACATCACTGTCTATACTGCAAAATTACTCATAAAAGTTGGTTAGCTATACTCTTAATTTTTTATCAATACTTGATAATCTAAGTAATATCATATTTTATCAATAGTTAATCTATGGCTCAAGTAGTTCAAAAACCATCAGATCTTGGAAATGATGATGTAATCTTGGAAGGTAAGGTAATCCAAGAACATTTGGAGAGTATCAACATGGATGCATGGTACTATATCTATCAAATCTACGTCAATCCTCAAAAGAAGAAATAATTTCAAAAGATTTTGATCCTAAAGAGGTAGAAACAAAATCGAAGCTTAAATGAAAAACAGATAGGTTGGAGAATAATTTTAGGAATTATCCTAGTTTAGAAAGTCATAGAGTTTGTTTATCAATTTATTTCAAGAGTTCCTTTCATACCAGCATCAAAATGACCTGGTAGAAGGCATCCAATAACATATGATCCTTCTTT
>JAICHE010000081.1 GCA_025922755.1 Nitrososphaeraceae archaeon | reverse complement strand
TGTCCTAGTTGGAATTGACTAGTAAAGGGAGTGTTATTATTTTCAACTATCAAGTTTGTCCACTCACACATAAAATTCAGAGAATTATTTCTTAGCAAAACTCCTGGCAAAAGTCCAGATTCTACAAGAATTTGAAATCCATTACATACGCCTAAAATTGGAATTCCTTTTTGAGCCATCTTTTGCACATCTTTGATTATTGGACTATGTGCTGCAATTACTCCTGCTCGGAGTCTATCACCATATGAAAATCCCCCAGGAAGAATTACTGCATCGATATTCTTTGGCAAGCCCTTTTCATGCCAAAAGTATTGAGCATCAAGATGAAATACATCTGTCAAAACATGAAACATGTCTCGATCGCAATTACTTCCCGGAAAAACTACAACCCCGACCTTCACACGACTTTTACCTAAGACAGATATTTAATTTGAATCTAGACAGAAAAGCTTTAAGCGAATAATTGCATCTGAACGATATGGGTCAAGTACGAGACATTATGCAAAAAAATGTCATTACAATAGAGCATGATAAATCGGCCCTTGATGCCTCAAAAATGCTAAAAGAGAAAGAGATCAGTTTTTTGGTAATTCAAAAAGAGCAGAACCCTATCGGATTGGTTACAGAAAGAGATATTGTTCAAAAAATTGCAGCCCAAGACATCAAAGCATCAGAGCTTTCCATTACAGAATTAATGTCAAAAAACTTCAGGTGGGTCGCACCTGAGGAAGACATAGAAATTGCGATTCAAAAAATGCTCAACAACAACATTAGAAGGCTTTTGGTGTTAGATAATGAAAAACTTGTAGGAGTCATAACTCAAACTGATCTTGCGGCATTTCTGAGAAGTAAGTTGTTAATTAATGGGACAGTTAAGAATTTGGAAACAGACTAACCAAGTATATCTATTGTTACTTTGCTTACCATAGGATTGTAAATGCGTAATTCATCGCAAACTTCTTGAATCTTTTTTTCTGCAGTTTTTTTGTCCTTTTCTTTTATGGTGAATTTTAGCATCTTTGCGGTCTTAATTTTTGAGATATTTTTGTGACTTCCTTTGAGAACCAAATCGTTTAGAATAGTGTCTCCTTCAGGGTCACTGATTCCAGGTTTATTTTCTATTGTTACATTCACAGTAAAAGTTGCCATGATTGTTTTGAAAAATAAAAACGAGGTTAATCTATCTTCCGAAATAATCCGTTTTTATACTTGAACTGCAATACAGACTAGATATTTGGTTTTGAGGATGAGTAGTTCTCATGAACACCACCCATACCAGTATCAAAATAATTATGAATTTTTAAGAAAATCAATATGTTTTTTGTATAGTCCTGCAACATAATCAGGATTCCCTAAAACTAGTCCTTGGTTTATCAAATCTTGTTTTGACAAGAACATATCTTTTTCAAATATTCCTTTTTCATCAAGAGCAACACAAATTTTTTTCCACATTGAAACTTCTTCTGTATTTTTGTTAGCCGCAGAATAGTAAATGTAAAGAAGACGAAGTTTGTTGTATTCGTCGACAGTTAATTGTTTTTGAAGAAAATAATTCCGTTTTAACTGATTAAAATACACTAGTCCTTTGGCAGTCAATACATAATCAAATAACTTTGGATAGTCTTCAATTTTAATAGGATGTAATGGATCTAGTTCATTTTCATGCATAGTTTACCTTAATCGATAGTCTCAAAGAAAAGTTTTTTGATAATTCATGGTTTGTATTTTTTTAGCCCTTCTTCTAAAACAAGATTCAAAACATGTGAAAAACTCACAGAGCTTGAAGATGTCTTAATCATTTTTGCTTGTAGGTTTCTTAGTCGTTCTGAATTAGCGTCTTCCAATACTATGGTAACCCTTGATCCCACATTCTTATTATCACCTTTTCATATAAAAAATGTCTCATTACGACGATTTACGCTCATAATGGAATTTATAATAGAAAATCCTCAAAAAATCACTTGTCAAAACAAAGATACTGGAAAATTACCCCTGATGAAATTGAAAAGTTTGTCTATAATGAAGACAAGTTGCTAAATTGGGAAATTAAATGCACAAAAGAACCTGAAGAGGAAGCACGATTCATAGGCGTCTTTTTGTATAGAAATGGGACTCCCTTTGATTACGAATCAATTAAAGGCCTTACATATTATTACAATAACATTCCACGCTCGGAATTGCCATCTATTACAAAATTTCTTCAAGATAAATTTGGAGGAAAAGAGATGGAAAAAGGAGAAAGAATATTCCTCAAAGACTCAATGGAGTTGTATTCAGGAAAAGAAATTGCAGACTTGGCAAGAGCGATAGAATCAAAATTCAGCACCAAAGCAATAATCACTTTAGAGTTTCAAGACCTTACCCAAGAAGAAATGAAAGAGGGAGGGTTGCCTGAGGCCAAATTGCTTCCAATCCCAGGCAAATAGATAAGTTACTTTAAAACAAATAGATCTTAAATGTCCGAGTTGAATGAAATCCGCTATCATCTCGACGAGCTTAGAAAACGAGTACTACGTATAGTAATAGTAATTGGAATTATTACAATTTTTATTCTAACATTTCATGCAGAACCAATCGAGTTTGCAGGACTCACGTTATACTATCCAACACCAGAACCGTTGGATAACATTGCAGCACAAATTACAAAACATATGAAAGATAACCTTGTGCCAGAAGACGTTCAGTTGATTCAAACTGCACCAGGACAAGCATTTTTTGCTCAGGTATACATTTCGGCATTAGTGGGAATGGTAGCTGGAATGCCAGTCATCGTTAAAGAACTAGTTGGATTTATCAAACCAGCCCTTAAAGAAAATGAGATCAATGTAAGTAGAAGCATATCCCTTCCGGCAATCGGATTGTTTGTTTCTGGATGTATTTTTTCTTATTATTTAGTAATCCCATACATTTTGGATTTCTTGTACCGATATGGTGAATCTGCAGGTCTTGTCACATTTCTTAATGTTATTGATTTTGTAACCTTTGTTCTACAATTTTTGTTGGCTTTTGGATTGTCTTTCCAACTTCCTTTGGTAATGTATGCAATTACAGCATCAGGCATGATTGATTCAGACTTTTGGCGAAAAAATATCCGATATGCAATTGTAATCATTGTGATTTTTGGAGCAGTCATCACACCTGACGGTAGTGGAGTTACAATGTGGTTTATTGCCGGGCCAATGATAGGACTGTATTTAGCTGGCATGGGCATCATTGAGCGCAAACAACGAAAAAAACTGAGCACTACATAGCTAAAGTGCGTAGATTAAACATTGGAAAATATAGTATTGAAATACAGAGAACCATAATCCAGATTCTAAAAGTATACGGTTTAAGAAATAATATTACATTTAGGAAAAAAGATGATAGAACCTAGGATAATTAATTTGAATTATCTATGATGAAAAAATTTGGGAAAGGATGGTCAATAAATTACATCACACAAGGGACAGACCAAAGAATCGCCTTTCCAGACTAAATTCACACCAAAATTGCGTTTTATGCAGTTTGGACACTCTAGTTCTAAACTCATAGTAGTTTAACATCAATAAACTATTTAGTTTCTTGTCAGTATCAAAAGTTTCATAATGTCTTAATTTCTGAATTCCTTATTTTTTATCAATTTTGTCATAGATGTCAAAAACAGATTTTACATGTTTGATTTTAAATTAATTTTTCTGTTATTAACAATATCAAATTCTAAAAATGATCGCGGATAATTTGATAGAGATGCTTATAGAACATAAAAAAGAATAACAGATGACCTTGAGAGAAAGTGGAAAAATAAAGCTTAACCCAGAGGTAATAGGTTACGAATTAAAAAATTTTGGAATGAATCAAGAAGTTATTGAAGAAATTAAGGAATGCATTTATGAAAAAAATCATCTTGATGATTTTAAAAAAGAAAAAGGCATTCCTGGTAAATGGGAAGACGTTGAAATTAATTGACTAATTTAGAATAAAGAAGGTAATTATTCAGAAATATTCTTTGGTTACTGTTCTGGATAGATCCACATTAGATGCTACTTTACAAATTATTATCTCATCATCAAGTGTGATGGGGGAATTCTAATAAAATCAGGTGGGTCAATTTCATAGAAGGAGAATCAAGGGGAATTAGTGAGACCGTGAGTGTAAGCACATACCCAAAGAACACTTAAATCTAAAATCGGAGAACTGAAATCAAGAATGTCTCTTACAAACATTGCAAATTTCGTGCAAGGTTACGAATGGGTATGGATAATACTAATAGTAGCTGTATTGATTTTTGGAGCCAAGAAAATTCCTGAATTGGCAAAGACCCTAGGTAAAGCCAAGGGAGAATTTGAGAAAGGAAAAATCGAGGGAGAAAAAGAGCTAAAAGATTTTCAAGAAAAAAATACAGATGTGAACAGTAAAGAAACAAAAACAGACTAGCTTTCAGCGATTAAAATCAGTTGATCATATATTTTTGAAAATTCATTTTCAAACCTACCTTTATTAAAAAAACCCGATAGTCTCTTAGCCCCCTTAATTTTGATGTTTATTGTAACGCTAATTTTAGTCCCGAGTTGAGTTTTCTCATATTTTTCAATGATGTGAGAGCCTTTGATATCCCCACCAACAATAAGAATTTCGTGAAGAATAGGTTTTTCAGTTATGTGTTTTGCCATTACAACCAATTCTTTTTCTGCAAGGCGAACATGTTGCTCAACAAGTGTGGTATTGGGCCTAACAGAAATTACTCTAATTGAGGGGAAAAAATTGTTCAACTTGTTTTGAAAAGAATCATAGTCAGTTAATACCTCGAAGGTTTTCTCTATTGGCAAAGTTGTGATTTTTTCAAATGTTACTGTCACTATAATTCAAAAAGTACCCCATCGAGGGTATAAATCGTGCTCTAAATCAAATTGGTCTAAACACTTTCCAACCCCGTGATTTACAATATCATCGATGGTTTTGGGTTTTGTGTAAAATTCTGTAACAGGAGGTAAAATTACAACCCCTATCCTAGCTAGTTTTAGCATGTTCTCCAGGTGTATTGCAGAAAGAGGAGTCTCCCTTACCATCAAGATTAGTTTTCTGGATTCCTTTATTGTTACACCTGCTGCCCTTGCAACCAAAGTATCATCATACCCATTTGCAATTGCAGACAAAGTCTTCATGCTACAAGGAGCAACAATCATTCCATCAATTTTATGAGTACCACTTGAAACACTTGATGCCATGTTTTTTTCATCAGAAACATTAGTGGCCAAAGATTTTACATAATCAGAAGTATGCTCAGTTTCCATAGAAATACATTTTTCAGCCCATTCTGTCATTACAAGGTGAGATTCAACATTTAGTTTTTTGAGAGTCTCAAGCATTCTAATTCCATAAATAACTCCAGTGCTGCCAGTTATTCCTACAATTAACCTCATGAATTCATTGTGGCATCACTGTATTTTATCTGATTGTTGTGACAATTAACTTAGCACTAGACTATTCATATTTTTGAGGCTCGTCATTTTTTGCCTCATCTATATCCTTTTGGGCCCGTCTCCGTTTTAGCCACAAAGAAACCCCTCCTGCTGCCATTGCAGTTAGAAGAATTATTCCAGCCATCTGCAGTTCAAACGAATAAAGCATAAGATTACTGGAATCGTACTGAGAAAAATCTTGTGATAGTGTAATCGATCCAAAATTTTAAAAATTAGCTATATTACCTCCTGATTTGTACCAAAATTTGTGATAAAACCTTCTGAGATCAAGAAAATAGTTAATAATTATACAGATGTGCGTATTGGAGTTATGGGAAGCCATTCAGCCTTAGAGGTGATGGATGGAGCAAAAGAAGAAAATTTTGAGACAACAGTATACTGCCAGAAAGGAAGAGAAGGGCCATACCAAAGATTTGGCAGAATT
>JAICHE010000080.1 GCA_025922755.1 Nitrososphaeraceae archaeon | reverse complement strand
AGATTACTTTGAATTTGTTATAAGATGGGTACGAAATCCTTTACCTGGTCGTGTTACTACTATGCTTTTTTACGCTAGTGAAGGGGATGAGGTAAAACTAGGGTATCCTACTGGCGCAGCCTTGCAAATTAATGAAAAACTACCAAATGGAGAAAAGGATATGCGACGCATTGTGTGTGTTGGTGGAGGAACAGGTCTTGCACCATTCATAGCTTTTGCAAACCATTTGCATGATGTAGGAGACAAGAGAGAAGTTGTAGTTTTGCATGGAGCAAGTTATGTTGACGAATTAAGTTATCGAAGGTTACTTACAGACTTGGAAGATGAGAGTAAAAAAAGAGGAAAGGATGAATGGAATTTTAAATATAGAGCCGCTATAAGTAGACCTAAAGAATTCTTTAATCGCTCATGGAGTGGACACGTTGGAAGGGTAGAATCATTCTTCAAAGAAGGTAAAAATGGTTTATCTCCACTAGACGAATTAGTTGGGGAAAAATGCACTCCTGATAATACTTACATCTACATTTGTGGTTATCAAGGAACAATTGATGGAGTGATTGAAAACACTAAAGCTCGAGGATTTGTAACATCAGACAACAAAAGAGAAGATGGAAGCTACGAAATTAGATACGAATCTTACGGATAACTAAAAACAACATAAATGAAATTACTTTTTTAAAGATTGGTCTTTTTACCAATCAAATAAGAAATCTAATATTTCTGGCGCAGGATGAATTGCATTAAGGCTTCTTTAGAATAATCAATACCATGTTCTTCATCAGTATGTTTCCCAAATTCCTCTATTACTGCTTCTACTTCGCCTTCACTAACAAAATCACACTCAAATCCATAATCTGAGCATCTCAATCTTGCCATATTTCTGGAATTATTGGTGTACAATAAAAACTAAGATATTTTTTTGCATAAAAAATGTCCTATAAGCTAAATTCGACTGATAAAGATCTAAATTTGCGCAATTTAAAAATTTGAGATTAATTTGATTTTTCGTCTGATTTTTTTGGCACAGATACAATGCTTTGTGCGACCTTTTTCGTTAATTCTTCAATGATTTTTATTTTATTTTCATCCAGATCTCCAAGCTGTTCTATTGCTTTTTCTAATTCTTGTTTTCTTATAGAGTCAACAGAGGCAAGAACGTCACTAATTATTGGTTCAGCATCAATTCTCTTCATCGTAGCCTCAATTATTGGAACCTCTTTTGCAATCAGTTTTTCAACTTCTGGAACTTTGGCCATTCGGAGGTTTTCATTTTCCTCAACCATTTCAATAATTTGATCTTTAAACATGAGCTTAACCCCAGTAATTGTAGATACCTTGTCTGCTACTGCACGCGGTTCAGAAACATCTAGAATTAGAACTCCCTTTTTCTTGTTTTCGACGATTCGTTTAATGTGTTCGGATTGAATTAAGAAATAATCTGCAGTAGTTGCTACAAATACTATATCGAATTTGTCAAAACTGGGGAAAACATCTTCCCATTTGATTGGGGTTCCTCCAAGAATTTTAGAGAATCCAGTAGCCCTGTCAAGAGTTAGACTGGTAACATCGAAAGTGTATCCCTTTCTGTTAAGTGCTTTTGCAACTCTTGCGGCAGATTCACCCGTTCCAATTAATAGAATGTGTTTCTTTTTATCAATTCCTGCATTCTCTTCTGCAATCTTTACTGCAATATCTCCTAAAGAGACAACGTTTTCACCAATTCCAGTAGTTTCTCTTATTTGAGATGCTACTCGAATACATGTATCGAATAGTTTGTTCAATACTCTTCCAGATGTTTTGGACTCTTTAGATTGGGCAATTGATGTCTTTAGCTGATCAAGAATTTCATTTTTACCTACTACAACAGAATCAAGTCCACATGCTAATTTTAGTAAATTACGATAGACGTCAACCCCAGAGTAGATTTCCAAAGTTTGATCAAAGTGGTCAATATCCCATTGATCTAATTCTGTTAAAGAAGTCCATATATCTTGAATTTGATTAATTACAAGACCTTTGGCTTCAGGTCTTCTTGCATCAGGAGTGTCTTCAGTTTCTAAATTGATTATTAGAAAAATTTCAACCCTGCTTGCTGTTTGAACTATCACACATTCAGATACATCGGTTATTTTTTTGAATTCGCTAGCTGCTGCAGGGACGTCCTTGAAAGAAAATCGTTCCAATTTATGAATAGGAATATTCTTGTGGGTAAATCTTGCGTTAATAATTTTAAAATTACCTTCTGTCATTTCAATCACTTTACTTACCTAACTTACTCCTTCCACCTTTTGCAGTACGAAAAACATTCATTCCCAAATTATAGTTTTCAAAGAGATAGTCAACTGTTTTTAGATCTTCCTCGATTTGACGAAGTTCTTGTTTACTTGCATTTGGATCTCGTTGTAACTTTGCTAATTTTTCTTCAAGTTCATCTCTGAAGGATTCAATTCCACTCTCGTAATTTGATTCTCCATGGTATTCAGGGCTAAGCATGTGTTGTGGTTCATATTTGGGAGTTTGATCTGTTGGAATTTCAACTCTTCTGGAAATCTCATCTTGTTCTTCAGGAGTAAGGATTGGTCTAGGAGGACCTAATTGGTCTTTTCGAAGGAAAAATTCTGGTTCGCCCATTTCACGACGGAAAATTTGTTCAATAAATCGTTTATTGGTAAAAGAGTCACTAACTTTTTCGACTATTGCTTCTTTGGCTGCTTCCTTGTATTCTTCTTCTAATGCTTTTTCAGCAACCTCTTTAGCCGCTTTTGACCTTGCCGCAGCCGCCGAGGCCTCTGCTTCTGCCATAGCAGCTAATTCAGATGCCGTCAGACCAGATTTTTTTGATTCACTGGTTTTTGATGCCTCTGGTTCCTCTTTAGATTTCACTTCTTTTTCAATTGTGGAGGTTTCAGGAGCAGATTCAGTCTTTGTTTCTGATGTTTCTTTGGTATCTTCTTTTTTCTCCTCAGACATCAAAAAATAGAATAATTGAGTAGAATTTTAAGCTTTTAGAATATTTTTTTGATCTAAGGTATTTGAACAGGGGTATTTCTTCATTTTTAGGATTTAAGATTCAATAATGGAAGTTTTTTCTTGATAGATTTTTGATATAATTCAAATGGACTTTTTTCTTCACTGCATTTTTTACAAATACATAATTGCGAGACCTTTTCAATGTCGCAATTATCTTGAAATTCACAGGTTTGACATCCTGCCGGTCCATTACATATAGCACACTTGAGTTCTTTAACCTCTGAGCATTTTTCATGTTTTACTCCTAGTCCCTTTGCCCATAATCCAATTTCATTTACTTCAATTTTTTCATTACATACAATACATGTTCCTGGGAATTTCATGGGAATTTTTCTCCAGCTCATTTGATTAGCTCCATTTCTTTTTCAATAATATCTCCAAAAGTTTCTTCCAAGTCTAATTGCAATTTTTTATTTTTTATACAAAACAAAACATATGGTAGACAAATAGCTGAGACTGCACTTGCGGAAAGATGTAAATTTTTTGCTAAAATTAATGATAGTGATTTGATTTTTCTTCCATCCCAACGTATTCTATTCAATAGAGGCCACGATAGATTGTATTGTGTATATCTTATTCGGTCATCTTTTTGATAAAGTTCAATCAATATTTCATTGAGATAACGCAGTAATCTCCAATTTTGGGTTTTCATTATTTTTCCATACAAAATATCTGCCCTTGAGATTACTTCAAGATGTTTGGCAAGAGTTTTACTGTCTAGTTTACTTGTAATTATGCTAGAATAGAAAGCATCAATTTTTTGTCTTGGCTCAATTTGCATCGAGTATAGCACCCCTCTTGCTTCATCAATTGAATTTGCTTTGAAAAATGCATTGACTCCATCTTCAACATTGATGCTCTCAAAGGATTTTTCAGTTTGAGGATTGAAGCCAGTGACAAGAGACTGGGTCAGATTAATCATAGAACGAATATCTCCTTTTGATTTGTCTATAACTTTGATCAAAGCTCCTGGACTAAGTTTTGAGGCTTCTTTTGCTAAAATATTTTCAAGATAAACCCGCAAAAGGCGAGGAGGTATTGGTCTAAAGGTAATTGTTTTTACAACCTTTTTGATACTCTTCATCTTATCAGAGTCATCAGTGTTTGCAGCCAATACGATTGGAACAGTAGGTTCTTTTAGAATTTTAATCAAAGCTTCTGCTCCGCCATAGTCACCTCTTCCATGAATTCCATCTACCTCATCTACAAATATCATGGGAGCACCAAGGATGGTAACATTTCCCAAAACAGGCGATAATATTTCATTAATTCGTAATTTACTTCGGACATCACTTGCATTAAGCCCAATCATATCATATCCAAATTGCTTTGCAGCAAGATATGCAATGGTAGTTTTTCCAATTCCTGGAGGACCAATTAGGAGTAAGGGTTTTGTTCCTTTTTTCCATTTTGTAAACCACTCGACAATTGCAGATCTTGATTCTTCATTTCCAACCATATCAGAAATGTTTTTTGGCCTATGTTTTTCAGACCACATCAATTTTATCACTTGGGTAGTTTTGATTCAAATTCTGACCATTTGTTTGCTTTTTGTAATTTGTTGTACCAAAATTGATTATAGTGTTCTACAGTCAAAAACAAAAATTCTAAAAATTCTTTATGAGAAAAGTCTTCAGGGAGTAATTCAATTGCAAGTCGTGCATCTTTAAGATACAAATTACTTTTTTCCAATGTAATATCAAATCCTTTTTTGACATCTTGAGCCAAAAGAGAGTAGTAAAGAGGCCAAGATGGAATTTTGACAAACCCATTTTTAATGGAGTCTTCAATTTCATTTCCACATCCAACACCTTCAGCTGCTTTTGCCATACCTAGATAGAAAATTTCTCCCAATGGACGCTGAGCTAATGCCATGTTTTTACCAGCTGTTCCCATTACAGAACGATATTTTTTGTATGAAAGAGTCATGTCCTCTTCGGTAATTTGAGTGGGTTTTGATTTTAATTCCTCATCGAGATATTGCCCAATTCGTGCATCCTTAAATCCTGCCTCAAATTCTTCAAGCACTAGATCCCCTCCTTTAGAAATTTTATCACGAGCTAATTTCAAAATATATGGATTCATCAGCTTGTAATCATCAAGATATTCCAAGTCTTCATCTTTGTCTACAATTCTGTCCATTGGTTCACTTAGATCAATTGCTAGAATGTGGCCTTCAACCATATCTTGTTTTAATTGAGCGTCTTTTTCTCCTCTATATTCAGCTGCTCCATCAAATAATGCATTAAAAACTGGAAATGTCATTTTCACAAAATTTGAATTTAGGATTCTTGTAACTCTATCCCTAACTACCTCAATGTCTTCAAATTTTGATTTTATTGGTTCAATTTCAGAACTTTGTAAAATAATCTCAGTAGATCCAACTTCATCTGCAAAAGCTTGCTGAGTCGAGTTGGGGTTTGGATCAGATTTGATTTCCTTAAAGAGTCCTTGAGCAAATCGTTCGGCAAAATTCGGAAATTCTTTTTCAGTTTCTTCTTTATAGTGATTAAATAGCTTGTAGCCTTTTGATTTGAAAAGACCTTGTTTCATTATTTGTTTTCCAGGTTTTGTACTCATCAAAGCTTCTTTGCTAACTACAGACTGATCTTTACCGCTCACAACGGTCAGCTGCCATATTGTTATTTATGCTTTCAATTCCCTAAAACGTCCTTCACTTAAATTACGAATAATAAAAATAAGAAGAGTTGAAGTAGTCGATATTCTTCGTAAGGCTTCAGAAAAAATTTATGAAAACGTAAAAGATTTGGCAGGGACAGAAGATGCTGCAGGGGATTTTGGAAGAGGTGCAGGAGGAGATATTTCACGAAACATAGACATTATTGCGGAAAAAACTGTTCTTGATTATCTAAAGGAAATTAATTTTGAGTGTGTGGT
>JAICHE010000079.1 GCA_025922755.1 Nitrososphaeraceae archaeon | reverse complement strand
ATTTCTCTTGCCAGAGAAGTTATGACTAAAGGTATTTTTTCAATAAAATTTAATGAAGACTTATCAAGTGCATGTAAATTAATTCTTGAAAATAATGTTAGTGGTCTGGTAGTTCTTGATGGGAATGATTCTATTGCAGGAATTATCAGTAAAACAGATATCACTAAAGCGATTGCGAATTGAAAAGCATTGAAAATACATTAAAGAATGAAAAGTTCTGAAATTTACATATGAATTGGCATTTTGATGATTTTATTTATGGTTCTATTGATGGGGCAGTTACTACTTTTGCAATTGTTGCAGGTGTAGTTGGAGCATCTTTATCCCCTGGGATAATTTTGATATTGGGATTTGCAAATTTATTTGCAGATGGATTCTCCATGGCAGCTGCCAACTACCAAGCTTCAAAGACTCGCAATGAGTATATCGAAATGAAAAGAAAGCAAGAAGAGTGGGAAATCGATAATCTAGAAGAACAAGAAAAAGAAGAGATTAGAGACATTTACAGTAAGAAAGGATTCAAAGATGAATTACTAGAAGAAATTGTTCGAATAATTACTTCCAGACGAAAGGTTTGGGTAGACACAATGATGAAAGAAGAGTTGGGACTAATAGAAGATGAAAAAGCACCCCTAGACAGTTCGATTAGTACTTTTGTTGGGTTTAATTTGATTGGATTAATTCCCTTAATTCCTTTTATGGTGTTTATGGCAATAGGAGTTGATCCTAATTCTGAAGCGTTTTTTTATTCCATAATTTTTGTTGTATCTGCTTTTTTCATAGTTGGAGTAGTCAAGGGGAAAATTGTAAAAAAATCCAAAATGAGATCAGGTATTTACACCCTAATTATTGGTGGAATTGCAGCTATTGTTGCATATTTGATCGGATATGGATTGAATTTTTTAGTTTAAACCGATTGAATGTTTTCACGAATGGTTTGAGCAGACAAATCAAATGATTTTTTTTCTGATTCGTCTAAATCCATAGTATGAATTTTTGAAATTCCTTTAGATTCAATTGTAGTAAGAACCCCCATACAGACATTTTCCTGATTATATTCACCATTAAGCAATATTGAAGTTGGGCTAAGTAGAGGATTGTTATTAAGAATTGAAACAATAACATCGAGGGTATTTTTTGCAATCCCAAATTGTGATCTACTTTTAAAATTTCTCAAAGATTTCCAATAATCTCTGAGATCTTTTGTGATTTCCATCTTTTGTGCGTGATTAATTATTTTAAGAGCATTTTTTCCATCGATTTTTGTTTGGGAAAAAATAGGAACCATAGAATCGCCATGTTCTCCTAAAACATAAGCATTAGATATTTGAGATTGTTTAACTCCAATTTTTTTTGAAATTAAATACCGGAATCGACTAGAATCTAAACTTGATGCTATTCCTATTACATTATTTCGAGGAAAATTAGTTTCTTTAATGAAATAATAAGTCAATACATCTACGGGATTTGAAATTATTAAAATATTTGATGAGTTACAATTTTTTTTAATCTCACTGGCAATATTTTTAATCATATTTACTTGAGCTCCTATCATTTCATTTCTGTTTTTTAAATAGACCCCAGTACTTGCTGTTATGACAATGATCTTAGAATCTCTAATTTCTGAATAGTCATCAGTTCCTTTGATTGTAATATCAGAGTTTTTGGGAATTGCATTTGAAATATCTAATGCCTCACCTAATGCTTTACTTTTTGTACGATTTAATAAAACAATGTCATCTAAAGCGTTAGATGCACATAAAAAAGCAATCGAAGAACCAACCAAACCACTTCCTATAATAGAGATCAGCTAAATCTCATCTCATTTATTTGAGCAAAAGAACTGGAGTACGTGTTCTTTGAATCACACCGTTAGCTACACTACCCAAAATTAATTTATCAAGACCTGATTTACTATGAGAGCTAATAACAATAAGATCCATTTTTCTAGATTTTGCAAATGTGGTGATGTCTTTTACTACAGAATTGGATTTCAGAATTTGTAATTTTATTTTAACATCAACTTTGTTAGCTGCTACCTCAAGTTTTTCCATTTGTTTTTTTGCAACTTTAGTCTGTTTTTTTAATAGCTCCGAGTCTGCACGAGCATCATAGAATTTGTGATGCCAAGCATCTCCTTCAACACAAGTTAGAAGTGTGATTTTTGAATCATATTTTTGTGCAATGTCCAGTGCTATTTTGAAGGCATGGTGAGAAGGGCTAGACAAATCAAACGGCACTAAGATATTTTTGAATAACATTATTGAAAATGATTGTAAAGTCCAATTTAAAGGTCATACAAGACTTCCTAGGCGTAAATTAACAAAAAGATTGCAGTGCATGGCAAGGTATACTGATCTATTAAATCTAAATTTCACCCAAAAAAGCCATGCAAGCGTTAATTTCTGGAAGAAAAATTGAGGATGACTCGAGAAAAGATGCTATTCTTGAGGTAATGTCAGACAAGTATTGCCGCGCAATTTTGGAAATTGCAATGGAAAAACCAAAATCTGCAATGGAGATAAGTGCTGAAACTAAGATCCCCATTAGTACAGTATATCGAAGATTACAAACTCTTCATGACAACAAACTCTTAGGAATATCCGGTTCCATCAGTGATGATGGAAAAAAATACTTCCTCTACAAGAGCAAGGTAAAGGCTATTGCCACATCTTTTAATGGTAGTAATGTAGAGATCGAAGTAGTACCAAATATTTCCTAACCCTTTATCCCTTTTCCTTTTAATGAAATCAATTTTGATAATCAATGATCCTTTTTAAATGAAAAAATTAATCATAAAAACATGGAAAAACTTTATTCTTCTTCTGTGATTACTGCAAATCCAAAATCTTCGATTTTTGATGTGTTAAAGAAAATGCAATCAAATTTAATAAAAAGAATAGTTATTACAGAAGATACAAAGCCTTTAGGAATTATTACTGAACGAGACATCAATAAATTTTTAGAAGAAGATAAAACTTCAAGGGCTATTAATGAAATTCCTATTGATCATGTTATGCAAAAAAATATAGTTTTAATCACTGATGAACTTGAAGATGATTTTTATCAATGTGCATCTAAAATGGATAATTTGAAAATTGGTTCCGTGGTTATTGTAGACAAAAATGGAAAGTTGTCAGGAATTGTGACTAGAACTGATTTAGTAAAAGCATATGCTAATGTTTTTGGTGAAAAATATCTTGTTAAAGATTTTATGAGCACTAAAATGATAACATGTAGAAAATCAGATTCCATTAAATTTGCATTAAGTTTAATGAATCAAAATAATGTTTCAAGATTGGTTGTAACCGATGAAAAAGGTGTTGCTATTGGTTTAATTTCGAGTAATACTCTACTTACTCATAGTGATTATTTTACAAAAGGTTCCACTCGTTCTAGAGATTATTTGCTTCCACTAAACAAGGACCTAGTTGTAAATGATTTAATTGAAGAAAATCTTGTTACGATAAATGAAGATGAAGATTTGGCAAAAGCAGCAAGTGTTATGATAAAGAAAAAAATTAGTGGAGTGCCGGTTTTAGATTCAAAACAAAATCTAGTTGGTTTGGTTAGCAAAAGTGATGTAGTGAACGCTTTTTCTGATGTTGTTCCCCATGAGCAACTAAAAATGTTGTATAAAGAAATGTATTAAAAATATAATTTTTATAGAATATTTGGAAAAATTTTGATAATTTATTAAATTTTTAAAGTATTTGAATATCAAAAATGAAAATTGTAATTCATTATTAAATAAATTAAAAATCACATAGGTTTGTGGAGGGGCGACAGAAATTAGGGCTTTTAGGTCTATGTGGCGGTTTATTGTTAACATCAGTTATTTTTTACCAAAGCGCATCTGCTGAAAGTCTTCCAGAATGGATAAAGAATACTGCATTATGGTATGGCCAAGGATCTATTTCAGAAACTGAATTCCTTAATGCAATAAAATTTCTAATAGAAAATGATTTGATTGATTTAGAAGAAAATGAAACTGATCTAGCCGTTACTGAAAATCTTAGTGCCAGGGTAATTATTCCAAATGGGAATTTTGATATTGCAAATACAGGATTTTATATTCCTCTAAACTTGGAAGTTGATCTTGGAACTACGGTAGAATGGGTAAATGATGATTCTGTTCCTCATACCATTCAGAGTCAAAATTCTCAAGGGGACATTATCGGTCTTTTTAACAGTGCACCTCTTTTGACAGGAGATAGTTTTGAATATACTTTTGATGAATCTGGTGTTTACAATTACTTTTGTTCTCTTCATCCATGGAGAATAGGTATAGTGACAGTACGATAAAAATATTAGAATTTTCTTTGTATTTTGAAGGTTTTTCTTTTGATTTGAAATAAAATTCTAATTAGAAAAAATAACCATACTAACATTAAGAAAAAATAAAGAAAATTCCTATCTGGAAGGTCTGAAATAGGTTCAGTAGGAGATTTAATTTCTTCTTCTGGTGTCTCAGGTGCATCAAATGGGGGAACAAAAACTATTCCCATAATGATTGGAATAATTATTACAATTGCTAACTGAAATACCACATAAAATAATTCATGAATGATAATTTAGATGTATGTTAAAATCGTGTAAATTCTTAGATTAAACATTGACAGTTTTAACAAAAATCATAAAAATTCAGTCTAAAGGAGAAAATGACATGATTGATTTAACTGAGAAAGTATCCAATTTGATAGCCAAGTCAGGTATTACCAATGGTAATGCCACAATTTTTGTTTCAGGATCCACTGGCTCAGTCACTACCATTGAATTTGAGCCTGGATTGATTAATGACTTTCCTGAAATGCTCAAAAGAATGGCACCTGAGAATTTAGATTATGGTCATGAGAAGATGTGGCATGATGGGAATGGCCATTCCCATGTAAAAGCTTCCTTACTTGGCCCTTCTCTTACTATTCCCTTCATAGATAGTCAATTATGTCTAGGTACATGGCAACAAATTGTATTTTTAGAGCTAGATACACGAAGTAGAAATAGAGATCTAATATTACAAGTGATTGGAGAATAATTGTGTCTGAGTTAAAGAGACGAATGGGTCTTTTCCAACTCACAATGTATGGTGTGGGATTAATTCTTGGTGCAGGGATTTATGTCCTAATAGGAGAAGCTGCAGGTTTTGCTGGAGATTCTGTTTGGATGGCATTTGCGTTAGGTTCTATTGTTGCATTATTTGCAGGTTTTAGCTATGCCGAATTATCATCTTTGTTTCCAAAGGCCGCAGCTGAATATGTATTCATTAAAAATGCATTTAAGAATAATTTTTTTGCTTTTGTGATAGGATGGTTAACCGCAATTACATCAATTATTACTGCTGCAACAGTCGCATTAGGTTTTGGTGGTTATTTTGCTGAATTTCTTGACATCCCAATAATAATTTCTGCTATTGGATTATTAGGTATTCTTTCAATTGTAAACTTTGTAGGGATTAGAGAATCATCTTGGACAAATACAATTTTTACTATAGTTGAAGCAGCCGGGTTAATACTAATTATTGTAATTGGTTTTACCATCAGTAATCCTGAACCTGTAGATTATACTGATAGTCCAACTGGGTTCTCTGGAATAGCTATTGCATTTGTGTTGATATTTTTTGCATTTATTGGATTTGAAGATATGGCAAACGTTGCAGAAGAAGTAAAAAAACCTAGGAAAACCTTACCGAGGGCAATTATTTTATCAGTTTTAATATCTGGAGTTCTTTACATACTTGTTTCATTAGCCGTTGTTCGGGTTGTTCCTTGGGAAGAACTTGCTAATTCAGGCGCGCCGATGGCATTTGTAGCGGAAAGAGGATTAGGTTCGGAGGCACACATCCTGCTTTCAGCAATAGCTCTTTTTGCAATAACCAATACTGTTTTGATTACCCTTGTTGCAGGTTCAAGGATTTTTTATGGTATGGCAAGAGAAAAAGTGTTCCCGCCTATTTTAGAGAAAATTCATTTTAAAACAAAAACTCCTTGGATAGCTGTTTTTGTAATCATGGTTACTGCAATAGCTTTTACTTTTTTTGGAGATATCGT
>JAICHE010000078.1 GCA_025922755.1 Nitrososphaeraceae archaeon | reverse complement strand
CTGTCTAGATTCAAATTAAATATCTGTCTTAGGTAAAAGTCGTGTGAAGGTCGGGGTTGTAGTTTTTCCGGGAAGTAATTGCGATCGAGACATGTTTCATGTTTTGACAGATGTGTTTCATCTTGATGCTCAATACTTTTGGCATGAAAAGGGACTGCCAAAGAATATCGATGCAGTAATTCTTCCAGGAGGATTTTCATATGGGGATAGGCTTAGAGCAGGGGTAATTGCCGCACACAGTCCTATAATCAAGGACGTGCAAAAGATGGCCCAAAAGGGAATTCCAATTTTAGGCGTATGTAACGGATTTCAAATTCTTGTAGAATCTGGGCTCTTACCAGGAGTTTTGCTAAAAAATAATTCTTTGAATTTTATGTGCGAGTGGACAAACTTGATTGTTGAAAATAACAAAACTCCCTTCACCAGTCAGTTCAAACTAGGACAAAAAATTCCGATTCCAATTGCAAATGGCGAAGGTCGGTATTATGTGGATAAGGATAACCTAAAACAATTAAAGAAAAAAAATCAAATTGTTTTTAGATATGAGAATGTAATAAACGGCTCAACTGATAGAATTGCAGGTGTATGTAATGAGGATGGTAACGTTGTTGGCATGATGCCTCATCCAGAACGTGCAGTTGAATCTGAAATTAACCCAATTGACAATAAACCATCATCTCTAATTTTTGAATCGCTACTAAGCACAATGGGTGTTACACATTGAGTCTAGAACCACAAGAACTAGAAGATTTAAAATCCAAAATTGGAAGAGAGCCAACATCTACAGAACTGCAAATTGTGGCCGCTGAATGGTCCGAACATTGTTCATACAAATCATCAAAAAAACATCTAAAGATGTTACCAATGAAAGGTCCACTTGTTATTTCAGAGAAAGGGTATGATTCTGGAGTTTTAGATGTTGGAAATGGATATGTAATTACCGCTCATATTGAAAGCCATAATCATCCATCAGCAGTCGAACCATATGGCGGGGCTGCAACTGGAGTTGGAGGGGTAATTCGTGACATTTTGTCAGCTGGAACTAGACCTATTGCCATTTTTGATGGATTAAGATTTGGAAATATAGAAAAAGACCAACAAGCAAGATGGCTTTTCAAAAATGCGGTAACTGGAATTGCTGACTATGGAAACTGTCTTGGAATTCCAACAATTGGTGGAGAAGTAGAGTTTGATGAATGCTATACAAATTATGCTCTAGTTGACGTAGCAGCCATAGGATTTGGTAAAAAAGAAAATCTGATAAAAAACCATGCAAACAAGGGCGATTTGGTAGTCTTGATGGGCGGTTCTACTGGCAGGGACGGTATCGGCGGTTCACAGTTTGCATCTGATTCTCTTGAATCAGAAGACCGCTCTGCTGTACAAATCCCAGACCCCTTCATTGAAAAATTAATCATTGAGGCAATCCTTGAGGCAAGAAATCACAATCTCATAAACGCCTTAAAAGATCTTGGAGGGGGTGGTTTGTCTTGTGCAGTTTCAGAAACTGCTGATACTTTGGGGATAGGAATCGAGATGGATGTAGACAAAGTTCACACCAGAGAACCAGGAATGCATCCTAACGAAATTATGGTTTCTGAATCTCAAGAGCGAATGCTCATAATTACAAGCAAACAAAAACTAAAAAAATTACAAGAAATTTGTAAGAAATTCCATATTGCATGTTCTGTGATTGGTAAGGTCACATCTGGAAATCTAATGCATGTAAAAAAAGGACCAAAAACATTTGCAAACATTTCCACTGATATTGTTGCAAACGCCACTCTTCTTGACAGACCGTCAAAAAAACCCGCATATCTTGAAGCTATTCAAAAAGAAAAAAAACTAAAACCCATTTCTGATTTATCTGTGACTTTGATGAAACTAATATCATCGCCAAACATTGCAAGCAAAATTTGGGTTTATGGCCAATATGATCATGAGGTAGGAATTAGAACTGTTGTAAAACCTGGAAGAGATGCATCTGTATTAAGGCTAGATAATGGAAAGTTTCTTTCTGCAAAAATAGACGGTAATCCAAAACACTGCTACATTAATCCAAGAGAAGGTGCAATTGGATGCTTTGAGGAGGCGTGCAGAAATGTTGTGTGTACTGGGGCAAAGCCAATTGGAATGCTTGACCATTTACAATTTGGAAACCCAGAGGATCCTGAAATCTTTTGGACCTTTTTAGAGTCACTAAAAGGACTAACTGATTTTGCAAAATATTTCAAAATCCCATGCATTGGAGGAAAAGTTAGCCTATACAATGAGACTCCTGCAGGACCAATAAAACCAACTCCTCTAATCGGTGTGCTTGGATTAATTGACAAAAAACCACTCATTCCAAAAAAGATTACAGAAAATGATTGCCTTGTAATAATCGGAGATACAAAAGACGAGCTTGGCGGCTCAGAATATTATGAATACATTCACAAATTTACAGGCGGCAATTGTCCCAAGGTTGACTTTGCAGAATCAAAAAAGAACATGAAATCAATTCTTGATTTGATAAAAAAAGACTTGCTCAAAGGATGTCATGATTGCTCAAAGGGGGGGCTGGCAGTAGCGGCATCTGAAATATGTATGACTAATCAAATTGGATGCCAAATTTCACTGGATAAAGTCCCTGGAGAAAAACTGTCTTCGGATAGAATTCTATTTTCAGAAAGTCATTCTAGATATCTTGTTGTACTTGAGAAGAAAAATATCAAAAAACTAGAAGAAACCCTACAAAAAAACAAGGTTTCCTACAAATTAATTGGCAAATTCACTGGAGACAAAATCCAGTTTAATCATGGAAAAAAACCCCTTGTTGATCTAAGCGTTGATAAGGCGCAAAAGGCTTGGGTAAATTCACTGGGGGAGTTGGTAACACATGGTTAAGGAAAATTGTGGTGTTGTAGGTATATTCAGTCTTAGTGGTACAAATGTGGTTCCAATGGCAATTGATGCACTCCGTGCTTTACAACATAGAGGCCAAGAAGCTTGGGGGATTGCAATTCCAAACAAACCTCCTTTAAAAAAACTAGGTCTTGTTTCTTCAGCTTCATCTGAATTTAAAAAAATTGCAGAAGAATATAGCTCATCTTCTGTTATTGGCCATGTCAGGTATTCTACAATGGGCAGAAGCTCGCTTGAAAATGCTCAACCTCTAAAGGTAAAAGACTTATGTGTTGCTCATAATGGGACTATTGCCAATGTTCAAGAACTATCCAATCTAGTGGGAGGTTGTTCTTTTACTCCTCAAAATGCAAGTGATACATTAGTAGCTGCACAAAGATTGGTTTCATTAATTTCTGAAAATGGGCAAATGGGAAAAGCTCTGTCTATTTTGAAAAATGAAATGATTGGTTCGTATTGCTTTACTTTTATTTCTGATGACAATTCTGTTTATGCTGCACGAGATCCTAAGGGATTCAGGCCAATGGTATTGGGGCACAAAGAATCTGACGATACATTCATTATTGCATCTGAATCATCTGCCATCTCAGCAGTAGGTGCAAAACTTCAACGAGATGTCTCTCCAGGAGAACTAATCAGATTAAGCAAAAACGGATTAGAAACTGAAAGATTTTCAGATGATGTCTCAAGAGCACATTGCTCTTTTGAGTTTACATATTTTGCACATCCTTCAAGCAAAATGGAAGGAACAAACATCTATGTTTCTAGAAAAAGAATTGGACAATTTTTGGCAAAAAAATTTCCGATAAAAGATGCAGACTTGGTAATCCCAGTACCTGATTCGGCACGTCCTGCAGCACTTGGATATGCTCAAGAGATGGGGATTTCTTTTGATGAGGGACTTCTAAAGGATAGATATAGCAAAAAAGGTCCTCTGAGAAGTTTTATTGAACCTCACCAAAGTGACAGAGTTGAAATCAATAGGTGGATAATTCCAATTAGAGAAATTATTGACGGAAGACATGTAGTAGTAATTGATGATAGTCTTGTTAGAGGGACTAGCTCCAAAGCAATAATCAAGGCCTTAAGACGTGCAGGGGCAAGAAAAATCAGCATGCTGATAACATACCCTCAAATTAATTTTCCATGTTATGCTGGCATTGACTTTCCATCACAACAAGAACTTGCAACATATACTAATGGAAAAGACATGACTCCAGATGAAATTACTGAGATGGTGCGGCGCGATATTGGTGCTGACTTTTTGGGGTACAACGATGCTGAAAACCTTGCAAACGCTGTAGGGATGCCAAAAGACTCTATGTGCTTTACTTGTTCTTCAGGAAACTATGATTCCCTTGGAGTAACTCCTGACTTTAAAAGCAGAGAAGAGATCAAAGGCGAATAACTTGATTCAATTTTAAACCATGTGTGTTTTTTAACTAATTTATAAAATTACCAACAAACAATATTTTGAAATTTTGGATCCCTAAAAAAACCTAAAACTAATCCAAGAAGCCTAATTCATATATACCTGAGATTTTTTCAATGATGATATGTTAAAGATGACTCTATTAGCTTTAATTGCAATTTCTTTTATCCCTATTACATCTGCATTTGCAGAAGGTACCATTCAACTATCCACTGATCAAGACACCATTGCTCCACGAGACACTGTTTTAGTTTATGGAACCATTAATGGGATGACCGAATGGGTTCCTATGAATGTCGAAGTTTTAGCTCCTGATGGTGAAGTTGTTTTTTCTTATAATGTTCTGTTTGATGAAAATGGTGATTTTATAAGACTAATTCATCCCCCTCTTCCAAGTTTTAAAATTGGAACATATACTGTGGTTGCAAGCCATGTAGATGTCGCAAATTCGCAAAGAATTCAATTTACCGTGGCTGGTGACTCTTTAGTAAAAGGGACTGTACCTGCACCTGGAACAGGGGATAGAAAGATTTACTCCGTATTAGAAATTTCTGCAGAAGCTTTGGAAGGTTCTGACACTATAACAATAACTGGAACTGCCGTCTCTCGAGACACCGATGTCACATTTTCGGTACATTCTCCAAGTGGAAATCTTGTCTCAGTAGAACAAATTTCTCCAAACGCAAATGGTGATTTTACAGTAGAAATTAAAACAGGTGGTCCACTGTGGACTGAAGATGGAGTATATACCGTAACTGCAAACCAAGGAATTGCATCAGAATTTGAGGATTCTGTTGAAGTAGAAATTGTAAAAGGTCGAGTAATTCCAGAGTTTGGAACTATTGCCGCAATGGTTTTAGTTGTTTCAATAGTATCAATTATTGCAATTACTGCAAAGTCTAGACTAAGTGTAATGCCAAGATTTTAGAAAAAATACTTGTTTTTAACAAAACCAAACTGGGGCTTTTTTTAAATATAGTAAAAACCAAGTCAAAACATGAAAGCAAAATGGAATGATGTTGTTATTGCAGAAAGTGATGACACTGTTGTGGTAGAAGGAAATCATTACTTTCCAATTGATTCTATAAAAAAAGAATATTTTCAAGAAACAGATATGACTTCTTTTTGTGGATGGAAAGGAAAAGCAAATTACTACTCCGTAACTGTTAATGGTAAAACCAACAAAGACTGTGCTTGGTATTATGCTGAACCAAACGATGCGGCCAAAAAAATTAAAGGAATGATTGCATTTTGGAATGGGGTTCAAGTAGAATAATCAATCTTAATTATTAGAATCACTCATTATCTTTAGTGAAGAACTATACTGTTCTGATAATTGTGATTGTGGCAGGAATTGGAATTATGGCAGTTAGTTTTGGTTCAAATTTTGTGCAAATGTCAGTACCAACTCAGGACTATGATGTTTATGTAGACCCAATAATTGACAAACAAAATCTCTTTGATATTGGTAGAGTAACCATCCAAAACACAGGGGCAAAACCACTAACAAACATTCATGTGAATTTTGGAGATGGTGATACGCTAGATCTTAAAATTTTAGAACCTGGCGACAAAATACTACTTTCTCCGCCACCTGAGAACTCTATGCAGTTTGTTCAGGTAACTGCTGATAATGAGGTATTTGTAAGCAAAGCATATCGTACTCCACCAAAAATGGTTGGAATGATGGGTTCCTAATATTTTACGAGCAATTAAATTT
>JAICHE010000077.1 GCA_025922755.1 Nitrososphaeraceae archaeon | reverse complement strand
TTTAGGGATAGAAACTGTTGCACCAAATTTGGTAAAAAAACATCTTGGTGTAAAGACAAAACCATTTTCTCCTGAAGAGTGGGGAAGCGTTGTACGAGAAGGAGCAAAAATTCTCAATGAAAACCATTGGTTCCCAGCTGCCACAATAATTATCGGATGGCCTGATGAAACACCTGATGATGTTCAGCACACTATTGATATGATAAGTGATTTCAGAGAAATGAATTTCAGAGGATTAGTTGCACCGTTACTTTACCAAGACTTTAGTGAAAAAAACTCTATGCACTTTGGAAACCTAAATGAAGCTCAATTCACATTGTTTTGGAGATGTTGGGAAAACAATCTTCGCGTAATTAATGATATCATTCCAATCATTTTGAGAAACAAAACATACGGACCTCCCATGAAAGTGTTCATGTATGGAATTCTCAAAGCAGGCACATGGGCCATCATGAGATATCTAAGAGGATTATGCAAAGATCTCTTCAATGGTCGAACACCAGATGAGATTATTGACAAATATGATCGGGCAAGATCTGTTTCTGCACCAAAAATTCAAACAAAGAAACTATAATTTTTCAATTGCAGCATCAGCAATTGTATTTCGTTTTGGAGTCAAGGAAACAAAATAAATCTTATCTGCCCTTTCAATAGAGTCAACCTTTTTGAAAGATTTTGAGGAAACATCGAATTCATAAATACCAGGCTCAAGATTGCCTTTTGCATAAATCATCAAATAAGTATCTCCATTTGATCCGCTAAGTGGAATAAATGACATGACATATCCTTTGTAAGAATTGACAGGCATTGTGTTTTTCATTGGTGGGGCTGCTGATGCCATATACATGAATACATCTTCTACGGTATCAAATTCTTCATACTCAATATGCATTGTTTGTTCTAAATCTTTTTAGTATAATAACTTAGAGTGTGGATTGTGTATAATTAATGAAATGATGGTGATTTTTTTATCAGGGTTCTTTTTTTCCTAATTTTTTATTTTTAATAATTTTTACAATAACCGCCATAGCAATTATGATGATTGTTGAGACAAATGCCAATACACCAATTTCTATCTCGACTAAAAATACAGAAGATAGAATTGCAAAAAAGAATAAAATCATAATTTTCTTGTTCTAAGAAATTAAATTTTAGACTTTATTTGTTTACGAATCGTAAATCCTATTGCTGCTGGTGCTGCAATGTACATTCCCAAGTTTAATGCAATTACAGACAGTCCTAACCCTAAGACTTGAGCATCATTTCCATCTTCTGCTAAAGTCATTATAGACAAGGTGGATATCATTGGAGTAATAAACATCCTAACTGCTTCTTGGAATAATGGATTCTCTCTTTCCATATCAGCAATTGTTGGTGAGAAGGAATAGTAGAGTTGGTTAAATCCAGTCATAAATGCTGCACCAGAGGCAGTACTCATTACTGTATTGTCTCTAATTTCTCTTAAGAACTGTACTTGTGGGGCAAGTTCAGATCCATATGCTGCTGTTGCAATTAGACATCCGCCACCTGATGGTTTCTCTTCTTTTATAACTTGGCAAATACCATTCACTAATTCAGTTCCTGGACCACATGTGGGTTCAGGCTCTGGTTCAGGCTCTGGTTCAGGCTCTGGTTCAGGCTCTGGTTCAGGCTCTGGTTCAGGTTTGGGTTCAGGTTTGGGTTCAGGTTTGGGTTCTGGTTCTTTATCTTGTATTGGCGAGGAGGGCTCAAATTCTCCTCCATTATACAACATTGTAATTTCCCCTTTAATTGAACCAAAGAAAAGCTCAATGGTATAATCACCATTTTCTTTGAAAAGACTTCCACCAGAAATGAAATTAAAATTAAAAAGTCCACTTGAATCAGGTAATACTTGTCCGATAGTTACAATGTTACCCGTAGTGTCAACAATCCTATAAGTCAAGGCAGTATTAGAATGAATGTCAGGATCAAAATCTTTAATTGATCCATCTACATATACGCGATCACCGTTTTCATAGGAAGGTAATTCAGTTCTAGCAGAGATTGGCGGGATATTGTGAGAGTCAGCAAAAACCGTACCGCTAATTCCATAAGATAGAATAGATAAAGAAAGAATTGCAAACATAAGAAAACCAGCTAATCTCATTTTCATTTTGAATCAGGCCTGAGGGTATTTATGTATTAAATGAAAGAAAAATTGACCAGATCATATTCGAATTATACCTTTTTTAATCAAAAACTCAATCGCCAGTATAAAATCATCATCAGTGATTTGATCATTTGACCACCACTTTGCAGTTGTTTTTATCCAATCTGGAATATTCTCGGACATTGTAGATGGATGAGTAGATGGAATTCGGATAATCCCATCATCAATTAGATTTTCCAAACCGTCGATAAATTCTGAATCAGGAATTACATCTGTCGACCACCATTTAGCATTATTTTTTACCCAATCAGGAACACTTGGCATTAAAACTGTAAAGGAAACTGAACCTTCTTTCAATTCATTGTGAGATAAATTGATGGTGTATTTACCAGTTGAGGAGTTATCATCGATGGATAGGACAGCTTTATAGTCCCCAGAATTAGTCAAAGATGCCTCAAAGTTTTGGACTATTCCATCAGGGCGAATTAATTGGACAATTAATGGAAGACCAAATTTATGATTCGAAATATTACCTGACAAAGTAATTTCTTTAATACTTCCAGAGGTTGGTCGAATAATCTCATTTTCACTCAATCGCGGTAAAGAAGAAAATTGATTTTGTTGATTGTTTGATGAAAGACTAAAAATGCTTGCCTCACCAGAAGAGTCTCTAGCATCATAGTATTTTGCATCAAGACTTCCTCCGGCTGATGAAATTAGTTTTGTGCCAGATTTATCGCAGATTTGAGAAGGCATTTTGAAAACTCCTTTAAAAATTCCCGTATCATAACCTGTTTCAATTAAACTAAATCCAGTTGAGCCCAATCCTCCAAATTCTACTCCATTGATTGTACACCTTTTGTATCTGATGTCTTTAATTAGAATCTCTAACAAAATATTTCCATCTTTTCCAACAGTGTCCACACTAGGAGAATTTGGATCATTAACTACCTGATAGGTGTCAATCCTATCACTTTTCAGGTTAAGGTCGGGATCAATTAAGGTAAATGTTACGGGTTGGCCAAATCTAAATGTCGTTGAATCCAAAAATACTTTTCCAGAATGGGTTTCAATGTCAGACTTGGCAGAAGTGGTAATGAATACTCCAACATTAGCTAAATCAGAATAATTAATCGAAACACCCTCCTCATCTACCATTCTATCTGTGACAAGGAATTTTATTTCATCATCAATAGTTCTTATTGTTTGAATAAAGGCCGCATCCAAAATATTTAGTTGGTTAGTTACTGCATATTCCAAAGTTCCTTCAAAAATAGAGGAATTATCACTTGTTTCTTCTAATTCAAACCGATAAATCGAATTATTAACATCATTATCATTTACAATTCCAAAAGAAAAGAAATCCATCACAATTGGTTGTCTATTACTTTCATTGGAAATTTTACCTACCACGGAGCTGTTATCAGAAGTATCAAAATTGATTACCACAAAAACAGACCCGCTTTTAGAAGAGATTTCTTTTACAACAGAATCACTAAGCTGAATAAAGCCACTTGAACTCATCTGTCCAGGATTTACAATAGTGATGGGAGAAGAGCTAAGACTTCCAAAATGGAGGTCAATAGAAGAGTCAGAGAAATCATTTATTTCCAAATCTCTCGAAAAAGATCTTAGATCATAATTAATCCAATTTGTTCCAAATGAATTTGATTTTGATGTATCAATTAAAACAGATTTCAAATTTGAGGCAGATTTTCCAAGATTAAAGGATATTTTTTCAAAATTACCACTACCTATTTTTGAAGTATCAATTAGTAATCGGTCAGAGTTCCTGTCAGGCACTGAGGAATCAACAAAAGTTCCAAAACTAGACAGATTATCATTTGAACTAGTGTAAAATTTTACATTTGAAGCTGATTCAAGAGTTATGGGATTACCCAGTTCTAGTGTAGGGATAATAGCCGACTCTCTGAAGTTATCAAGATCATCTCTTGCACCAGAATTGATATTCTGATCCTTATCTTCAAGAATCACTGGAAATTCTGTACCTGGTCGTAATGTTGAACCACTACCAATCTCCAAAGTAGGTTCAAATGAAACAGATGCAGTTGAAAATCCAGATAATATGGAAATAGATTGATCATTATATTCAATCCTGCCTGTCTCTCCTCGAGGTGCATTGGAAAGGATTTTGATTGTTGATTGGTCATTATCATCACCGTTATCAAAAATTCCAGAGTAAGGTCCATTTTCCACAATTGTAACTATTTGTGAAAAGGAATTGGATCCATCAGTCACAGAGGTATTATCGTCTTGTTCTGAATTTCCTACTAATTCAATTATATTTCCTAAATCCATTGAAAGTATTCCGTTTTCTTCAAAACCTAAAGAAGAAAGATAGGGTTTCAAATTGACCAAGCCAGCATTCCCATTTGCAGCGTTTTGCCCATTGTTATCAAATGCTTGATAAAAAACTGCATTTGGGGAATCAACATTAAAAGTCCAAGAGTCTTCATCTGTAGGATCTTGGTTTAATTGAATGTCACTTATGGTTACAAAAACTTCCGAATTTTGTGGATAGTTATCACGGTCAATTTCTAATGAGATGTTTGGAATTTCATCATATTCAAGATCAACTTGTTGTACTCCTCCGCCAGGATTGTATTGAATTGTTACATCATCAAAAGAGAAAAGTTGAATCAAAGGCCAAGCATCAGGTTTTAGTCCTATTTGTCCCGCAGAATCACTAGAAGGAAATTTGTTGATGGATTTTGCGTTTCTTACTACATTGTTTTGATTATCAACAGAATTATCGATTGTTCCAGTACAAGAAGAGAAAGAAACAGCACCATTTGTGAAGCCATCTAAATCATCACTAGGGCCCGGTATAGCAACTCCGTCTGTTTCTGATATATCAATTCCGAGAATTGAAGAATCAGTATTCCTACTACAAAAAACACCGAAGTCTAACCCTTGTCCTTCACTACCATTTGGGACTGTAGAATCAGCAATCTTTGCTTTATCCACATTTGCAAAATATGCATACCAGTTTCCATCCGTTGCTTGAACCATTCTTAGGGATTTTCCGTTAAGGGTTACATCTGGCTCTCCTTTTCCTTCACCAGTGTCCCCAATGCTAGAATCACGAATTACAACCTCAATTACCATAGAACCTGAAAAATGATTATCAAATTGTGAATTTTCAGCTGAAACGAACAAGTTAGGATTCATTGCAGCATCTGCTTGAGAAATCGGGATAAGCAGTAATAAAGAAAAGATCAAAATGGCTAGAGATTTTTTATACATAGCAGATGATTTCTAACGGTTATACCAAATAATCTTGTCGCATTATTCCTCCTTTTAGAATACATGTAATAGACAGAACTGACACTTGAAATAAATGGAAATGTTTGTTCAAAGAACAAAAGTCCTTCAAATATCACTAATAGCAATATTTTCAGCATTTTTAGTTGAATTAATTTTTGGACTTGTTTCCAATAGCCTTGGTCTAATCACAGACAGCATTCATGCTTTACTAGATAGCATGGTTACCGTGATCCTGCTATTAGCTGCCCGAATGGCAATCAAACCTCCAGATGAAGAGCACACTTACGGTCATGGTAAAATTGAATCCTTAGGAGGTTTAATTGGAGGTATTGCAATATTTTTGATTGCAATATTTTTCATCTATGAGTCAATTAACAGATTGCAAAGCCCCCCACCAAGTATCCTACCAGGTCTTTTTGCAATAATAGGTGGATTATACACTATTGGAGTAGATATTTTTAGAATAGTCATTTTGAAAAGATCCATTTCTAAAATTGGCGGAACCACTCTCAAGGCAGATTTTTACCATGCCTTCATGGATTTGGGTTCTACTATCGTTGCAATTATTGGAATTGTTTTGGTTACTTATGGATTCTATAGCGGGGATTTTATTGCGGCTTTAATTTTGGGTGGGGTTTTAGCAATACTAAGTTTGAAATTAATTTACAAAACATCTCAGGAATTAACAGATATTATTTCACCTGAATTAGTTAAA
>JAICHE010000076.1 GCA_025922755.1 Nitrososphaeraceae archaeon | reverse complement strand
TCCTGGAACCACAACTTGCATTTCGATTGGCCCTGCACCAGAAGATTTAATCGATAAAGTTACTGGTGACTTGAAGCTCCTTTGAATTTTGGAATAAGATATAACGAGGCTTGGCAAATTTCATTCTGTGAAGAAAAAAGGAATAATTGTAGCCGCATTTTTTGGTTTTATCTTACTTACATCTACTGTAATGATTTCTTTGCCAGGATTGATGAATCCTATTGATACTGAAACAACCATAACTGGAACTCCTGCGGATAACTTCCCAGATGAACAACGGGCACAGTTTTGCGGTTCTGGAATCGCAAGGTCTACAAACTATGTTACAGAATACTCTATCCCTACAGTGTGTACCAATCCACTTGCGATCGTAACTGACTATGAGGGAAATGTTTGGTTTGCTCAAACAAATACAGGGAACCTTGCAAAATTTGATCCTGAAACCGAAACTTTCACAGAATATGACAATCCTAGTTGGCCTCCAAATGGAAGATCAATGATGTGGGGTATTGACTATACCTCAGATGGTTCTATTTGGTATACTGATGAGACATTTGATTCTGTTTGGAAATTCTCTCCACAAGATGAAACATATGAGAGAATACCTTATCCATCTGAAGGCGATTCACTTCCTCAAAAATTGAAAGTAGATGGTTCACAAATTATAATTAACGACTTTACTGGAAATAAAATCACTTTCTTAGATCCTACTCTCTCTGGCGATGATAGGAGTTATCTTAGTCTTCCTTCTCCTGTGGAAAATTCAGTAACTGCTGACTTTGCAATAGATGATGAAAACAATGTTTGGTATACAAATTGGTTATTCCAACAAGGAGGTGTCTTGGTAAAATTTGACCAAGATGGATATCGTTCAAATGTTGCAAACACAGGGGAGGAGTTTTTGCCCCTCTTTGAGTATATCGAAGTTATAGAATTACCACTTGAGTTGGGCACTCCCAATGGGGTTGTTGTGGCCAACGATGGAAAACTTTGGCTTGTTGACACTTCAAGTTCAAACTTTTTTAGTTTTGATCCTAGTGATGACTCATTTACTCAATATGTTACATCTGACCCTCCTCCTTTAACATATGGCAATTCTAGCGGAATTATCAAAACTCCTATCTCTAGACCTTATTGGGTTGACAAAAATGATTTTGGTCAAATTGTATTCAATGAACAAACTGCAAACCGATTAGCAGTAATGGATCCCAAATCAGAATCATTAGTTGAATATTTCATACCTTCTATGAATCCAAACTGGGGTGATTGTGGGGATATGGAAAACTGCGGTCTGGCACAAGTATTTGATTTTGCAGTAGATGGAGATAAAATTTGGTTTACAGAATGGGTGGAAAACAACATTGGAGTTGTAGATACTTCTGTTGAATTGCCACTTGACATAGAATTGGATTCCAATGTTGTAACTCTTAAGGCAGGAGAATCAACAGACTTGACCTTTGTGGTGTCTCCTCAAACTACTCAGGATATATCGGATGTTTCTTTGATATTATCTGATACTCACGAATTTTTGAATGTAAATGTTGATTCTGGAACTCCATCTAATTTTCAATTAGATTTTGATGCCCCTCGTCCCATCAAGACGATGATTTCTGCATCAGAAGAAGCAGTTCCTGGAACCTACAAAGCCCTTTTGGGTGCTCAAACCAATGAGGTTTCTGTCAGTAAATTTGTAACAGTAGTTATAGAATCGTGATTCCAAAATTAGATACTAAAATAGGAATTTCTGTTTATAGCACAGATTTTGTAGGAATAGGAGGCAGAATCAAAAAATCTCCTGAAGACTTTGAAGTCTCTGAAGTAATTTCTGACAAAAGCTTAGGACAGATTCAAGAAAAAGGTGATTATGCAGTTTACAAATTAACAAAGAAAAACATTGATACTAATCATGCAGTTTCTGATATTTTTAGAAAAAAAGGTATTAGATTAAAAGCGCTTGGTTTGAAAGATTCGTTTGCAGTAACTAAACAATTTCTATGTGCAAACAATAAAGGACATACGGTTGATGAATATTCCTCGACAAAATATTCTTTAAAAAAATTGGGTTTTGTAAACAAACCGCTGACTAAAAAGAACATGATAGGAAATCATTTTAAAATAAAAATCAATGAAGGAAAAGACAACATCCAAGAATTCCATGAACAAAATAAAATTTTAAATTTTTATGGTTATCAAAGATTTGGCTCCAAAAGGCCAGTAACCCATTTGATTGGAAAGGCAATGCTTCAGAGAAATTTTGATAAAGCAATCGAGCTTATTTTGAGCTTCACTTCTCCCTATGACTCTAAAGAAAATAATGAGATTCGAGAAAAACTACAAGATTCTGCAAATTATCCAAAATACTTTGATCAAATTCCTCCTCAAATGGACATAGAAAAGATTGTACTCAAAGAAATGATTGAAAGTGGAGATTCTCAACTATCTGTTAAAAAAATACCTCTATCTTTACGAAGATTTTACATTCAAGCTTATCAATCATATTTGTTTAATTGCACTCTTAGCTCTTCATTTGAAGGGGGAGAAAGCTTGTTTGAACCCCAAGAAGGCGATGTCTGTTTTGACTATAAAGACAAACTTGGAAAATACATCAAAGGTGCTGATCAACGCTTGTCAATTCCATTTGTAGGATATTCTTATTACAAAAAAACTCGATTTGATTATTATATTTCAAAAATATTGGAGGAAGAAGAAATTTCTCCCAAAGATTTTTTCATCAAAGAAATGCAAGAAATTAGTAATGAAGGAGGATTTAGACAGGCAACGGTTACCTGTTCTGATTATTCTGCACATCATGACATCGTGGAATTTACTCTCTCGAGAGGATCTTTTGCGACAATAGTTTTGCGTGAAATCATGAAACCTGAAGATCCGCTAAATGTGGGATTTTAAAATCTAAATTTCAATTGAATGATGATACAACAATCAAAAATTAAGATAATTTTGATTTACTGTTTAGCTTGGAATTGTTTCCTATGATCTCCTAAGGAATTTTATTCCGATTCCAACTCCTGTAATAATTACTCCAACAACTGCAATTTGAATTCCATAGGTTATCCAGGTAGGATTTGCGTACATAAAAGAAGACTGTGGTCCCACAACCGCCTGGCCTTGGAGATGAAAAATTATTCCCAAGGCAAAAATTATGACGCCTATCGTTGAGATTGCAAGTGAGATTTTCATTTTCTTTTCTAATTTTTTACTACTAAAAAGGGTAAAGAGAATTGATAACTTGAGCAAATGATTTTTTGATTGACTTTTTAATGATTTTTTGATGATTTAATAAAATGTCAAATTGGACCTATGATTTGTCCGAATCCTCTAGTCATAACTATCTGAATCTTGTATTATTTGTGACTGCTGCCTCGTTAGCAATTTTGTTATTTTTGATATTTTTCCCCCAAATTGATAAAATAAACAGCGAGTCTCCGATTCTAATCAATCTGATGTTTGTACCCGCCATGGCAGTTGGATTTCTATACGGTCTAAGGATTACAGAACGTGCTGTACGTCCATCTGAAACCCGTAGTCCTCTGAAAAGATCAATTGTGAAAATCTTTTTGTTCTTTTTTGTAATTGGTGGCTTGTTTAGCGCAGTAAATTTTGCCATCAATGGAGGCAGCATCATGCCTGAAACGAATATTGTAGAAAATGGCTTGTTGCCATGGGTAAATGAATTCATTACTGCAAATGGAGGTGCAACTTTTCTGATTATAACCAGTATCACTTTGATGGCTGCGGCAACAAAAAGAATTGTTGGAATGAATGCCGGAATTTTAAATAAATTAGTTACCTTTGTTGGAACTTTTGTTTTCTTTTCAATGCTCGCACTAAGTTTTTCAGACTCTGATCCTACATCTTCTGGAGTGTTCTTGTATACATTTTATCAAGCCGGAATTGTTGGTGGTGCTTTCTTTGAGATGAATAGGCTAACAAAAATCTCAACTCTTGGGAAGATTTCTCAAATGGTTACTAGTTTTCTAAATCTACGTAAATTCCAGAAATTTCATTATTAATACGACTATGATACTTCTCACACCCCTCGGTTTTGAAGTCATTTGCCTTACATTCGTTAAAATGGGCTGTGTTATCTCTTTGAATGTTGTCTCCATATAACACATCTCCTCCAATAAACAAGGCAATTAATCCAATTGCAGCCAAACTTCCAGCTACTGCAATCATTGAATAGCCTACCTGTCTGTGATTGTGAGGATCTTTCATTCAACAAAAATCCATCTCCCTTGAATTTATTCTTTTCAAGGTTTAGATCTAGAATCAATAATGTACTCTTCTTGAGAAAAAGAGAAAAGATAGGTTGTGCTAGAACTTTTGTTGAGTATTCAAATTTTACAATATGAGTTTATGGGGCCAATAAAATTGGATGAATGGGGTCCTCCAATGGAAAAAGTAGTTTACCTTATTTTGTCCCGAACCAAGGATTCTTTTAACATAATCTATGTTGGCGACTGTGAAAAGACTGACGAAAAAAATTTCTTTATTGCAAATTCCAATTTTAAATGCTGGGTTCAAAAAACGGGATCTGAAAATTCTCTTTATTTGGCAATATTGCCAATGTTTGACTCTTCACCATCTGCAAGGGCAGGCATAGTGGGCAAAATTCTCCAGCGCTATAAGCCTGTATGCAATGAAAACGAGCTGGTTGAAAAAAAACCTGAATATGTAATTAGACCCAAAATGGAAGAAACTGAAAATACAGGAGCTCCTCAGAAAATTTCTTGCCCATGCTGTGGTTCTCAAATGAATATTGATAAAGTTCTTGAAAACACAACTGTTCTAAAATGTACAGGGTGTGGACTCAGCGATACGCGTGTTAATTCATGATCTTGTTTTGTTTTGAACTTCAAATAATTGCAAGGTCAAGAGGTCTATTGCTTTTTTGAGGTGTTCAAACTCGTTGATTGAATGAATTTGTCCCTCGACAAGTGCTCTTAAAACTTTAACAGAATTAATTTGAAATTCATCTTTGGCTACTATTTCCATGGCATTTAGCTTGGATAGTAAGTTGTCCAAATCTTTTTTCATCTCTTCAGATGGAACATGTTTTTTCATTACATTCTTCAAGCGAATTTGATATATGAACTGTGATCACAGCAAGTCTTCGTCAATCTTTTGGATTGGGTCCACATACTGTTGACATGTACACGTGGGAATGGTACATCGTCCAACTTTCATAAGGGATTTGTTTTCATCTGAAGCAATATGAGCTTCGTCTGTATGGTGGCAAAGTCGGCAGTTCATAAGAGTTGATTCGTATTCCATTATTTAAGCCAGAAGATTAGTTTAAGGAATTAAGACTGCCCTGGCTTCAATTTTTGAATCTTTTAATTTTTTTAAGACTTCGTTTGCTTTTTCTAAAGGGAAGGTTTCAGAGAGTACTTCTAATTTTTTATCATTGCAAATTTTTATGACCTGCTCCATGTCTTTAGTTGATCCTATCAAAGTTCCACGAATGGTTTTTTCTTCAAATGCTACAAATGATGGATTTTCCCCTATAGTTGCAATGACTATGGTTCCTCCTTTTTTGACTGCCTTAATTGCAGTATCAGTTACAATATCTGCCGGAGCAAACACAATTGCTGCATCTAGCATTCCATGTTTTTCCTTTATCATTTCTAGAAAGGTTTCTTGATTGTCTAAAAATCTGATACTGTCTTTTGCACCTAGTCTTTTTGCAACATCCAAATGGCTTTGATTTCTAGAGAAGGCAATCACCTCGCATCCTTCAACCTTTGCAAATTGAACTGCCATGTGACCAACTCCTCCAATTCCAAAAATTCCTATCTTTTTGTTTGGCTCAGGCTCAGCTGCCTTTACTGCCTTGTAGGCTGTAATTCCCGCACAAAACAATGGTGCTGCATATTCGGGTTTCATATTCTCTGGAACCTTTGTTGCAAAATCTTCTGTCACTGTTATGTATTCTGTATATCCTCCCTTGGTTGATTCCCCAGTAATTGTTGATGATTCACAAAGGTATTCTTTTCCTTCATTACAATATTGACAATTCTTGCATGCCTCCAACAATGGTGTTATTCCTGCTCTGTCTCCTACTTTGAATTTTGTAACCTTGTCTCCAACTTCAATTACTTTTCCAACTACCTCGTGACCT
>JAICHE010000075.1 GCA_025922755.1 Nitrososphaeraceae archaeon | reverse complement strand
TGATTACGCGACCTCTGAGATGACCTGCATGAGGGATGCCATTCATGGTGGGCGGACCCTCGATGAATCGAATTTTTTCAGGCTTCTGTGAGTTTTGGATTGCCTTTTTGACATCGATGGAATTTGAGTATGCATTAACTTCTTTTTCAATTGATTTAGGATCAAATTTTGTGGATAATTCCATCTAAATCATGCTCGAATCATTCTATTATAAAGCTAAATTTGACCTGTTTTGTTTTTGTAATTATAAAAATTTACAAGTAGTAAGGGTTAAATGCAAAATTTTGAACTACTTACTATTGAACCATAGAATTCTGATAACCTTATTTTCAATCTTAATCGTAGCAATCGGTGTAGTAGGAATTTCTCAGTCAGAAGCCACTCCGCAACAAAATTCTCCAAGACACATTGTAATCCTACATGATGATGTAAATCCTTGGTCTGTAGCAAATGAAATGGCTCAAGAGCGAGGATTGTCTATAGCACATGTTTATGGTACAGCTGTAAATGGATTTAGTGGAAATATTCCCCCTGGTCAATTAGATAAGGTGTCCTCGGATCCTAGGGTAAAATACATAGAACAAGATTACATTATGTCTATTTCTGCACCAGCAGGTAAAGGACCTAATGCCGATAAAGATGGTGATGGTTATACAAAAAGTGATGGTGATTGTAATGATAATGATAAATCAATTTACCCGGGTGCTCCGGAGATTGCTGACGGTAAAGACAATGATTGTGATGGTCTTGTTGACGAAGGACTTGATGTAATAGAAGACCCAGCACCACAACCAACTTTGCAAAATACTCCATATGGAATCATGAGAATAGGTGGCAATGCTGCTGGAATTACCGATGTTGATGTAGCTGTTATAGATACTGGAATTGATCCTAATCATCCAGATCTAAATGTTGTTGGAGGAATAAACTTTGCATCTGGAAAAGGTTGGGCAGATGGTAATGGACATGGAACTCATGTTGCAGGGACCATTGGTGCTATTGATAATGAAGAAGGAGTGATTGGAGTTGCCCCTGGTGCAAGATTACATGCAGTAAGAGTACTAAATAATGCTGGTTCGGGATGGACATCTGATGTTATCGCTGGCATTAATTGGGTTGCAGCCAATGCAGATACGATTGAAGTGGCAAATATGAGCTTAGGAGGCTCTGGAAATGACAATCAAGATTGCTATGGAACTGACTCTTATAGAAATGCAATTTGTAATGCCGTTGCTTTAGGAGTAACATTTGTAGTGGCTGCAGGAAATAGCGCCTCTGATTCAGATAATTTTAGACCTGCAACTTATGATGAAGTTATCACAGTATCAGCACTGGCCGATTTTGATGGGTTGACTGGAGGTATTGGCTCTCCAACATGTAGAAATGATGAAGATGATACTTTTGCAAACTTTAGTAATCATGGTGCTGATGTAGATATTATTGCTCCTGGTGTTTGTATTGAATCCACGTGGAAAGGTGGAGGTTACAATACAATTAGTGGAACAAGTATGGCAAGTCCTCATGTGGCAGGAGCGGCTGCATTATATTTGTCTGATCCTGTAAATTCAGGAAAAACTCCTGCTCAAGTCAAGGCCGCACTAATAGGTGCTGGAACAACAGATTGGTCTGATTTAGATGATCCTGATAATATAAAAGAAAAATTACTTAATGTTTCAGGATTTTGATCAATAACCCTCATAATAAAAACTAAAAATTCGAATATATTACTAAACGACTACTTAGTTTTGTGGTAAATGTTTTAGTGGTTGGTTCTGGAGGAAGAGAACACGCTCTTTGTTGGAAATTATCTAAAAGTTCAAAAACTGATAAAATTTTTGCGGCACCTGGAAATGGTGGCACTAAAAACAACATTTCATCAGGTGCAGATGACTTAACTGATCTTGCAAAATTTGCTGAAGAAAATGATTGCTTTACTGTAGTGGGCCCAGAAGGTCCACTAGCAGATGGTATTGTTGATAAATTCAGACTGCTAAATTTAGGAATATTTGGCCCATCCCAAAAGGCAGCACAATTAGAATCAAGTAAAATTTGGGCAAAAGAATTCATGAAAAGAAATAACATTCCTACAGCACGATTTGAAATTTTTGAAGATGCTCAAAAAGCACAAGACTATGTAAAATCACTTGATTACAATGTAGTTGTAAAGGCTGATGGTCTTGCGGCAGGAAAAGGTGTCATTGTTTGTAATTCTGTAGATGAAGCAATTTCTGCAATAGATACAATTTTAGTAAAAAAGACCTTTGGCGAGGCTGGAAATAAAATAATCATTGAAGAAAGAATAGATGGAATCGAGGCTTCTTACATTGCATTGTCTGACGGAAACATCGCAATTCCTATGGCTACAAGTCAAGATCACAAAAGAGTTTTTGATGGCGATAAGGGACCGAACACAGGAGGAATGGGCGCTTATTCACCAACTCCGATTGTGGGTGAAACTTTGACAAAAAAAATCCAAGAATTAGTAATTAACAAAACTGTTCAATCAATGAAAAATGAAGGAATTGAATTCAGAGGATTTTTGTATGCTGGAATTATGATAAAAGATGGAGAACCATATGTTCTTGAATATAATGTAAGAATGGGTGATCCGGAATGCCAACCAATCACAATGAGAATGGATTTTGATTTGTATGATTATTTACTTGCAGCCTCTGAGGGTAGATTGTCTGAATTACCTCCACCTTCATGGAAAAAGCAAAGTGCAGTATGTATTGTATTGGCATCAGAAGGATACCCTGAATCATATCCAAAAAATGAAGAAATTACTGGACTTGATTTAACTTCAGAAAATGTGCAAATCTTCCATGCAGGAACCAAAAATCAAGATGGTAAAATTCTCACCAATGGTGGAAGAGTTTTGGGAGTGACAGCTCTGGGTGATGATTTAGAGTCTGCTATTGCAAATGCATATGATGCAGCTGACAAAATTTCATGGCCTCACAAATACTACAGAAAAGATATTGGCAAAAAAGGACTAGCTTATCTTTGAGAATTTATCTTCAGTAAGAATCCAATTCATTGTAATATCATGATCAGAGCGGGGTATTTTTTTGATTATTTGTTTTTCATAAATCAAGGCAATTGTTTCAGTTGGATGTTCGGCCAAGAATTTATCAAAAAATCCATGACCGTATCCTAATCTGACTCCTTCTTGAGAAATCCCTACGGTTGGAACCAATATCAAATCAAGATTATTATCTACTGGACAATCCTCTTTGGGCTCCATAATGTCAAAATTTCCCATCTCCAGGCAGGAAAAATCTGTGATTTTCCTAAATTCTATTTTGTCCCATGCAACTTTAGGTAAGAACAATTCTCGTCCCGAACTTAGAATCTCTTGCAGAATATCTTGTGTTAAAACTTCACTTCCAATCGGATAGTACGCTCCAATTTTTTTTGCATCTTGAAAAATTTTACTTTTTCTTAGCTTCTTGTGAATTTTTTCACTTGCTATTTTCATCATGTCAAACGATGTTGCATCTCGTCTCTCGAGAAGCATTTTTCGAAGTGATTTTTTTTCTATGCTATTGTCCAAGTTGACTGTTAAGTGAAGCTGCAGTTATTGTGTTTTTTAGAAGCATTGCAATAGTCATTGGTCCGACTCCACCCGGTACTGGTGTTGCATATGATGCTTTTTGGATAATTTGGTCGAAATCAGAATCTCCTACTAGTTTTTCATTTAGTTTTGCGGTGGCAACATCAATTACGATTGCGCCTTCCTTTATCATGTCTGGTGTTAGTGTAAATTTGGTTCTGTCTCCCACTGCGGTAATTACAACATCTGCTGAGCGACACAACTCCTCAATATTTTTTGTCTTAGAGTGACATGTAATTACAGTTGCATTTCTTTCTAGCAATAAATGATACAATGGCTTTCCAACCAAATTACTTCGATTAATCAAAACCACATTTTTTCCTTGCAAGTTAATATTGTGATAGTCAAACATCTCCATTATTCCTGATGGTGTACATGCAACAAGTGCAGCTTTTTTCATAGCAAGTAACCCTGCATTATATGGAGTAAGTCCATCAACATCTTTGAGTGGAGATATTCTTGATGTGGTTTCAAATTCATTTAATTGATCAGGTAATGGTAACTGGACTAAAATCCCGTGAACAGATGTATCTCTATTGAGACTATCAACAATCTCATTTAGTTGAGATTGGGTAATGTCTGAAGGCAATTTATGGTCTTTGGTTGCAATTCCAACTTCTTCACATGCCCTGTGCTTGTTTCTCACATAGATAGCTGAAGCTGGATTATCTCCCACAAGTACTGTGGCAAGGCAGGGTTGGATATTTTGAGCCTTTAGTTCTTGTACTGCTGCCTTTACTCTGTCTTTGACTGATTGTGCAATCTCTTTTCCATCAATTTTGATGCCTGTCAATGAAAAACTTGGCAGAGTTTAGATATTTAATGCTTGGAATATCTGGACTCTTCTATGGTAATCTAGGAAAAGAAATTATGTGAGGAATTGTGCAATTTTTTCATGTTCGTTGTAGTATCAGACATTAAAGTAAAACCCGAAGAAGTTGAAAATTTCAAAAAATGGTTTTCTGAAGCAAATCAAGTTGTATCAAAATTCGATGGTTTCATCTCACGAAGACTTTTGGAAACCAAAGACGGCCAACATAGAGTCCTAGTAGAATTTGAGAGTCTGGAAAAATTTGGCAAGATGCACCAAAGCCCTGAACATGAACAACTACACACAAAAGCATCATCTTTTATGGAGTCTCCTCCATCACCTAAATTCTACAACGTCGTCGCATCCTAATGAAATTAGATTACGATGTTTCAAAATATATTGAAAAAATCAAAAAAAGCAACGAGTATTTTCACACCTTTATCAATTTAGAAAGTTTAGCTGCTGGGGTATTAGTTCTTGAGCCAGGAGAAGAAGACACACAAGTGCCACATGAAAGCGACGAAGTTTATTTTATCCTCAAAGGTAATGGCTTTCTAAAAATTAAAGACAAAGATTATCCTGTTACTCCCAACAAAATGTATTTTGTTGCAAAAGAAGTGGAGCATTTTTTTCATGGAAACACAAAGGAACTTGTTGTTTTGTATTTTTTTGGCGGGCCTGACAATTAACTGATTTTTGTTTTTCTTCCAGAAATTTTTATTTTCTTTTCGGCAAATAATCTAACTGCCTCAGGATATGCCTGGTGTTCTTTTGCTAAGATGCGTTTTGCTAGTGTTTCTTCAGTGTCATCATCATCTACTTTGACTACTTTTTGCAAAATAATTGGGCCTGTATCTACACCTGAATCAACAAAGTGAACTGTTACTCCTGAATATTTTGAACCATAATCTACTGCCTGCTTTTGCGCATCAAGACCAGGAAATGAAGGAAGCAATGCTGGATGGATGTTGATGATTCTGTTTTTGTATTTTTTTACAAAATCTGGACTGATGATTCTCATAAATCCAGCAAGGCACACTAGGCCATTTTTTGGAGTGACCCCGTTTTTATTCAAAACCGAGATAATTTTTTTGTCATATTCTGCTCTACTCCCATTGAATCCTTTGCTTTCAATGATTTCTGTTTTTACACCAAGTTTTTGAGCAATTTTTAGTCCTTTAGCATCTGGTTTGTTGGAAATTACGATGGCAGGATTAATTGGGATTTTTTCTCTCTTAATTGATCTTAGAATGGCTTCCATGTTGCTACCTCTGCCTGAAATTAAAATCCCTAAATTTAGCAACTATTGGAATCTGCTAATTACTAGAATAAAATCCTGTTGATTAAAATAAAAATAAAAAAGAAAAGATCACACTAGTTTTTTTGTGTGAATGGGTTTACCCATGACTGGATAATGTTTTTGTTTAATTCAACAAATGAATTTACGTTGTCATTGAAGGTTTTCATGTTTTGTACTGTTGCATCAATTGTGGTTTTTACTAATTGATTTTGTACGGTGCTTGCTTGAACAAATTGCTTGTTAGCATCTACGATTGCAGTTTTTGCATTGCTTGGAATTTCAGTTGAAATACCGGTCTTTTTTGCAAATTCTTGCTGCATAGATACTGAAGCATTAATTGTCTTCTCGCATGCTTTGAAACATTCTTCTTGCAAATATGTTATAGATTGAAAATACTGTGGGGTGATTTTTGAGATATTTTCAAAATATTTCTGAACATTTTGCTTGTATGTTGTAAATGCATC
>JAICHE010000074.1 GCA_025922755.1 Nitrososphaeraceae archaeon | reverse complement strand
TTGTGTTTTACCAAAATTGGCCACAACCCAAACCTTGGGCATAGTTTCAATCATTTTTTGGTACCTTTTTTCAACAAATTTGTACCTGGCAATTTCCTCAAAGGTGGCAAGAAGAGGTTGACCATTATCTTGAGCATATTTTTCGATTAATTTGCTCAAGTGATAGAGTTGTTTCCTTTCTGAGTGAAAATTATGATAGCCTTTTTCTATAAACTGATCAAATTTCCATATTGGTAATACAGATTCGTCAATATCGTGCCATTCGGCTAGTTGAGGGAATTCCTCCCAAATCTTTCCGACGAATCCAGAATATGGAGTAGACATGTTCTTCTATTTTTTATTATAGAATTTAAGCAAAGCTTCCAAAACCCAAATCAAATTATTTCCACATTACTTTTATGCGATAATAAAACAAACATGATCATGTCGCGTTATGAAAAGCTTCTCAACATGATAATGGATTTTAATAGTTCAATAAGGTTAGCAATAATTAGCGACACCTCAGGAGAAATTCTTTGGAATGCAAAAAGAAAAGACACTACGCTCAAAATCCCACTTTCTGAAACAAAAAAGGCCCTGAGAAGGGAGGCATCTGATTGGGTTGAAAGATGCAAACTAGAGGATCGAAACGACATTGGGAGAGCTATGTACAATATTTCCTCATTTGAGAAAATAAAACGAATATCCATACCCATTGATGCGTTTCATCTTTTGTTCATCAGTGTAGATAACGAACCTTTAACCAAAAGCAAGACAAAAAGTTATGGAAAATTAGTTGAAATGGGCAAAATCATGTCAATAGTGGATTTTGTAAATACTTTTGAATAACCCCAAAATTAGTAGGGAGACAAACTATATTTAATAAATTAAGTTAATTGGCTGAGTTTTTTTAATTTTTTAAGATCAGTTATTTCTATGTGATTGCTTAAGGTAAGAATTTTTGTTAGTTTTGGTGCAGTATTCTTTCCTAGTTTAAGAATAACTTCACCTTTAAGCCTAATTTCAAGAGTAATATTTTTTTCATTTAGATTTTTTGCAAGAGATTTTGCCTCAGTTAGTTGTTTAATCAATCCTGGTTTTTCAGATAATTTAATTGGAATTTCTTCAATATCTATTATACGTAAATCACCTTCAGAGTTAAAATGAATTGCAGGGACATCATCAGTAAAAATGGAAAGTCTTCCACTTTCCAAATAAGTTAAAAAATTGGCGGAGAGATTTTTTTTCATTCTCATCCAACCTACTTTGCAGTGATTGTCAGTTTTCCAGTTAAGGAAACTGTACCTGTGGGGATAATTTTGCCAGCTTTTTCGACCTTCCCTTTCATTTCAAGATTGTCGAACGCATAAGTAATTGAAGCATGCTTCTGAGTAAGTTTGTCAAAAACTTCTGCAAGCAAATTAGCCCATTCTTGTTCTTCAGCCATGGGTTGTTTGTGTTGAAATAATATTTAACCTAGTGATAATTTTTATCATAGTGCCAATTTTCATAATCTAATTGCAACAATTGAATTGTTTCCTTTATATTTTATAATTAAAAATTTTTCAATAAATTCTTTTGAGGAATTTATTTTTGTTTATATTTTGTTCATAATTTTTAACATTATTGAATTTTCTTGTCTTCGTATAAATTTTGTAAAAGATAATAGAAATCATGGTAAAAAAGAAAAATCGTAAAACTTGTGGACATGAATTAACAATTAGCGATTTTATTACTGGAGAGGTATCATGTGGAAGATGCGGTATTGTGTTATCTGAAAAAGCTTTTGCATTAGGTCCAGAAGTAACAGGCCAACCAAGTGATGAGTATCGTTCAACATCTAGAACGGGACAAAAAATATCTTTAAAGATGGCAGACATGGGTTTGTCAACTCTAATTGAATCTCAAGATATTGATTCTTCGGGAAAAGCACTTTCTATTGATAATAAAAGATCCTTTCACAGACTCCGAATGTGGGATCGAAATAGCAGACATGCTATTACAAACCAATCATTTGTTAGCGCCTTCACATTACTAGATGGAATCCGTGCTAAATTGGCATTACCCGAACATGTCGTCGAAAAAACAGCCTATTTGTTTAGAAAGGCCTACCAAAGAAAACTATTACCTGGTCGCTCTAATCACGTAATTTTATGTGCCACTGTTTATTTGGCATGCAGAATGACAAAAACGCCAAGGACTCTTACGGATATTGCCCTTGCAGGAGGAATAAAAAAGAAAGTAATCCAACGCGTATACAGATTTCTTGCCCGAGAATTGGATACATACGCCCAATCTTATAATCCAAGTGAATTTGTTTCCCGTATTTCAAATGAAGTCAGGGTTTCGGAAAAATCCAAAATTTATGCACGGGAAATTCTAAAGAGGGGTAAAGAAAAGGGAGTAACTGAAGGAAAACACCCGATGGCCTTGGCAGCCGCTGCAGTGTATCTTGCTGTGCAGAAAAACCATGAGAAAATAACTCAGACAAAAATATCCATTGCATCGGGGATTAGTTCTGTTACCATCAGAAACAGAGTTAAGGAACTATCTGTTTTGGAAAATTGAAAATATTAGCACTAGAGCCAATTTTTATCACTAGTTAAATATCAAAAAAAAGCAAAAGAATTCATGACAGCACTTGTTGAAAAAATAGAAACACAACCTCCCAAGTTAGAACCATATTTTTACCAATTCTTTCAGGACGTTGTAAGAACTTTGCCTGTGGTTGATCCTGATCTTTTGATTAGAGTCATGATGTTCCAGGTAAATCTGAAAAAATATCCAGGTCCGGATATTCCACATGTAAATCTCTATGTCCACTACAAAGATGGGGTGGATTTACATCAAAAGCAAGAGGAGGGCAGAGACACATATCCCTTTGAAGTTACCACTAGCAGATGGGGTGACGGAGTGATTTTCTCAGGCTTGATGAGTATAGGGGATGTAGAATCTATATGCTCTGATCCAGATATTGTTAAGGTAACAGGAGAAGCAAAACCCACACATAATTGATATGCATGTAGTTTTACACTAGGGGGATATTTACCCCTAGATTATTTTTTAAAAATTTCTGATCATAATAAGATATAATTCAACAACCAATATAATTTTGAAATTATTTTTTGAGGAATTATCAATGCCAACAATAATTTAAATCAAGGAAATCGAGATCTAAATTTATGAGTATTGTCGTGTTGTTTCAAATGTCTGCAAAGGAAGAATCTTTAGAAGAATTAATAAAATATTTCAAAGAAGTTCTTGTAGAAACTCGTTCTTATGATGGATGTCAAGGAGTCCATTTGTACCAAAACAAGGAAACTCCAACAAAATTAACCATACACGGCAAATGGGTATCTGAAGAAAAACAAAAAAAGTACATTGCATGGAGATTGGAAACAGGTGAATTTGACAGACTTAACTCGATGTTATCTGAGCCTTCTAGTATGCAATATTATGATATTATTGACAAATAAGAAAGTAAAGTAATCACAAATTCAAATTATTTTTTGGAGACAAAAGATTTAGAAGTAAAGAAAGAATAACATTTGAAATCCAATATTTTATTAGCTTACATCAGAAAATATTCCTAGAATAGCTAATGACTACTTATGTATACAAATCCCCATCCAAGAATATGAAATCAAAAAGAAGTATGCCAAGAAGAAAAAAAGCATTTTATTCAATTTACATCCTTTCTATAGGCGGGATAGTTTCTCTGCCAATGATAATTTAATGACAGTATGGTTCATTAAATTATCATGGAGAAAGATCATGCCAAGGTAATATGGTTCAATGAATTTAGCAATCTAGTAGAGCCCACATTAGTTGAATTTAATATCGCTAAGCATTCACTATGAAATTGTTCTGGGGTTTTTGTCCTACATGATTTGCAAATCATGGCGATAATTTTTTTGCATCCAGCACACTGTGCAAAATCCATCAATATACCTCCACATACTCGACATGACTCATCAGGCATTTTTTCTTCAATAAAACACTAGAAAATTTGAATATAAGGAAAACGTAGAACTCGTTCATTCAAGCCTAAGATTATAATTGAAAGGAAAATTATTCAAATCGTGGACAAGGTAAGAACAACTTTTGATGAATGGGCTCAAAATGGAAGGGCTGAACTTATGGAGAAAGAACACGGAAAAAATGTTGCAAAGTTTTTAGAGGAAATTTCCTTTGAAGAGCCATTTTCATTTTTAGATGTGGGTTGTGGTAACGGATGGGTGGTTCGAAAAATGTCATCACATTCCAAGTGTACCAAATCCATAGGAATAGATAAAAGTAAAAAAATGATTATCCAGGCAAAAAAAAATAAAACAAAATCAATAGAACAATATATTCACACAGACATAGAATCCTGGAAATACAGAGGAAAATTTGATTTTGTATTTTCTATGGAGTCATTGTATTATGCACATTCCATTGATGTTGCCCTAAAAAAAATATACAAATTATTGAAACCAGGTGGAATGTTTTTTTGTGGCACTGATTTTTACACGGATAACAAGGCAACTGCCCACTGGGCAAGAATGATGAATTTGAATATGCATTTGCATTCTAAAAAAGAATGGAAGAAAATTTTCAAGGACGCAGGATTTGAAACCAAAACAAAGCACATCAAGGATAAAGATAGTCGAAAAAAATGGAAAAAAGAGTTTGGAACCCTATTCCTTATTGGAACAAAACCAAAAAAGGAATCTTCAAATTAAATCAAAACTAATAGATGTGGTGTGAGCTGGAGCACGACACGCTGCTACGGCAGAGGAAACTCCTCCCTTCATACAGGAAATGTGATCCGGAGATGGATAATCAGAGATGATTGGCAACGGAGCAGAAAATAATCCAACCTGGCGCACTGTGATGGCAAACCCTGAGGTTTCCAGAGAAGGAATGAAAAAGACGACCCACATGAAGCAAAGCCAAACAGAACTGTAGGATCCTGTACCAAGTTCAGGTAGGCTGCAAAGCGAAATATCGTGAAAACAAAAGGAGGGTTACTCCCAGCACACTCTATTTTTTTGAAAATAATTCTTTGACTGACTAGCTCATTGAACTTGCTTGGTCTTTGCAGATATCTGCATTACACCTACAAGATGCATCACAAAGACAAGAGCCTTGCATCTCACAGTCACATTCTGAGCCCATTTCAGCAGATGCTGCGCATCCACATGCTGCCTCTTCTTCTGCAGGTGTTGTTGATGGTGGAGGTGCTTGCGCGGTCTCAGATTCGTATACATTGCGGGTTTGTTGATAACTGGTATCATCACGTAATTGTGCCTCGCCTCTGTTGGTTTGATAACCTCCAGCTGAAGCACTAGTTTGATATCCAGTTAATCTACTTGGGTCAATTCCTGTTTGTGCAGTTTCCTGATTCTTAAGTGCTCTGCTACTAAAAATGAAAAATCCTATACCACCGATTGCAGCCATTCCTGCCATTCCATATACAATAATTACTGGAAATTCACCAGTTGAAGTTGTTGCAAATCCTTCAGGGGCAGTTGGAGTAATTCCTGCAATTTCTACTCCATCCAGTGTATCTAGTGCACCAAATCCAATGCTAGAAAGATTAGCAGCATCAGCAGATTGTACACTTCTTACAACATAATTTTTATCAGCTACAACTTCAGCTTCAAAAACTCTTTCTACTTGTCTTCCTTCCCTGAGACTGCTTTCGCCCATTGTCCAGTGAGATACAACGAATCCAGAGATGGATTCATCCAAACCAAATCCGCTGGCATCAACATTGATTCCAGTTGGATCAAATAAGAAATGCCAATTTGTCATTGGTTGATTTTTAATATATTCAGCATCAATAAGATTTTTAGATAAAATTTCTTCAGCCTCACTTCCTTTTAGAATATTATAAACTACAGGCTCATCTTCTTGGAGAACAGAAATAGGATGATTAATTTCGACACCGTCTATAAAGACTGGGGCAGTTACAGATAATCCTCTCCAACCCATGTCAACTAGAGTCTTTGTCTGATCTCTTGAAACTACATAATCAGTCAAAGTTCCCTCCAAAATTACTTTATAGTCAATTGAAGTATTCAGATTTCTTCCTTTAAGATGAAAATCATAAGATACAGTTAGTGCTGAAATTGAAGAACCACTTCCATCATTTTGGATTTTAGAGTTTAGTCTATCAATCAAGGCACGAACTTCGGGATTGCTCTCATCTGCAACTCCACTTACAGTCCACTC
>JAICHE010000073.1 GCA_025922755.1 Nitrososphaeraceae archaeon | reverse complement strand
TGTCATCAATTGGTTGTGGTGTGTCATCAATTGGTTGTGGTGTGTCATCAATTGGTTGTGGTGTGTCATCAATTGGTTGTGGTGTGTCATCAATTGGTTGTGGTGTGTCATCAATTGGTTGTGGTGTGTCATCAATTGGTTGTGGCGTATTTTCATAAAACTCAAAATTGGTAGAAATTTCTTTTTCTGCATAATGCGCTTTTATAGAATAAATTCCATCTATTTTGAAATTAACACCCGCCTTTACTAGAAAACTGGTTGAAAATTCTAAATTATCATCTATGGTTCCAAAATAAAATCCAGCTGGAGTTCCAAACGGATCATATATTCCGATTAAAACTGTAGGAGAATCCAAAGTAGAAACAATTCCAGTAATTTTTACAGTGTCACCATCAGCATACACCTCTTTTTCTGTAGTTAATAGAATGATTTCGGGTTCAATTACATCTTCTAAATTCAGATCAGGTGATGACTCTTGCCCTGAAATTACAAAAAATTCTTCCTGACTGATTCTTGTATAATCTATTTTTATTGTGTATTTTCCAGGTGCGTCATAAAAGGGTGAATCTAAAGAAAATGTTTTTGAAAACAAACCGTCTTGATCTATCTCCAAATTATTTGCAGAGAGTATTGTTCCACTGGGATCATAAATGCTTACAGCTACTATGGGCATTGTAAATTCTGGAATGAACCCAGTAAGAGTCAATTCATCTCCAGTGTTATATTCGGATTTATCAAATTCAACTAGGATATCTGTTGCAAAACTATATGATACCGATGAAAAAGACATTATGGCTACCACTAAGAGTATCCATACTTTGTTTCCTAGCACATGTCTAAAATTGTAATTTTCTATTTAATAATCACGTAGAAATTATACTTTTGATCAATTTACGATGATATAGAGTTCATTAGGTGAAGACAAAGGAATTTGCTCACTTATGGAATTCCACACATATGTTTCGATGAAAAAGGTTCCGGAGTTTTTTGGAAGCCAAGATTGAGAAACATCGAGATTTTGAAGGCCAGTCAACTCTCCTGTTATCCAAGAAATTGAAATCACAGAATCAAATTGATCCTTTATCTGAATCAAATACACAAATTTTTGATCAAAATTTTGTTCATTTGTAATTGATCCAACAATTTGGAATCTGTTGTTTTTCTCAATAGAGTTCAGAGGATTGCCCAAACTGTCGCTCAAAATTATGGGAGAATTTACTATTCTTTCCAAATAAGGAACAAAAGAAGAAACTTTTGCCAAAGTTATAATTTCTAAATTATCAGAAGTAGAATAGGGTTTTGGCAATGTATAATCGTTATATTTTGCAAAGATTTCATCCCCAGGTAAAGCAAGCAATCTATTTCCACTTGAAGATTGGTTTTGTGTAAATGTTATAGTAGCAACAAAGACTCCAGAACTTTCAGAAGTTTCAATTGCCGTAATTTCAATTCCTGCAGCATCAGAATCAGAGGAAACATCTATTGTGATTTGGTCTAGGGCTTCAGGATTTAGATTAAGATCAGGATCAATCACACGTACTAAAGCAGGTTTGTCTAGTAGATAATTATTCTCAGAAAATTGTGCATTGCCAATATTCCAAAGGATTGGAACCGATTCTGTCACTATAACACCATCGGCAAATTCAAAAGAAATTGTCAAAGAAGAATCAGGCTCTATTTCCAAAAATCCACTTGTAGGCCCTGTTCCAAAGGTTCTTGGAACTGTATCAACATCGCCATCGCCATCGGCATCATGTGAAAAACCAGTTAAAGTAACTTCAGCGGCAAAAATTCCAGTGTTAACTCCTGTTTCAGTAAATCGGTATGGTTCGAGATGATGTTTACTGGTTGAAATTTTTATGGGGTTGTGTTGGTCATCTCCAATTGAATCAATAAGATGTCTATCAGTGTTCCAGCTAGGAGCAAGAATTGTTATTTTTACTTTATCAGTCCAAGAATAAACTGGCTTGTCTGTAAAAATTGGAGCATATGGTTTTTCATAGTCAGGAATTTGTTCTGCAAATACAGGCATAAAAAAAATTGGAAAGATTAAAAAAAATTGTATCATCATAAAAAGAATTATTTGATTTGATTTAATCTTTGATTAAATTTAAGATTCTTCTTCAGGTAGAGAAATTGCTAAAATGTTATCTCCACGTAATAGAATTTTTCCTAATTTTATTGGAGATTCTTCAGTTACATCTTGAGCATCATTTAATGTCAGATTCATGTGTACATCAAAGTCTACAAGATTACCCTTTACAGTTTTATTATTTCTAAGACGCAAAAGAACAGATTTGTCTTTACTTTGATTCATTAAATTGGAAATTTCGTCGGCCATTTACTTCACAAATTATTGTTTTTTCTTGCTGACTTGCATGTACAAATCAACAGTTCCACTTCCAATTGGGATGTTGCTTCCAACAATTACATTTTCAGTAATTCCTTTGAGCTGTTCAACCTCTCCTCCTAATGCAGCATGAGCTATTGTAGGTACTGTGATTTCAAATGCTGCTCTTGCCAGAACACTATCTTTAGTTCCTGCAATTCCGTGACGGCCAATCTGTTGCATGTAGCCCTTTGAGCACATCAAATCAGAAACTAACATAATGTATCTATTGTCAACTTCCAATCCTTGGTCTCCAAGAGTGTTGTTTAGCTCATCAATCAAAGCATTTCTAGAGGCTTCGATTCCTAATGTACCTGCAATTTCAAACACATTATTTGTCCTAACATTTTTCTTGTCAATTCCTTTTACTTCAAGTACTTTGGCAATATTAGATCCGGTGGTTTGAATTATCCATTCATCGTCTTTTTGTACCAAAGTCACACGGGCAATGTCTGGAACTCCTTTAACAGTTGAATTGAGGACTTTGTTTCTAATTGCAATAACTGTAGGTGCATCAGATTCTTCGACTAGTTTTAGAGAAATTAATTCGCCAGTTGTTTCTGTCTTGAATTTTTTATTTGATTGTAAAGCTGCTTCTACTTCTGATATGCTGCATCCTCTGTTTCTTAATTTAGTTGGGCTAAGAATAAGTTTAATTTCTGTATTATAATCGGTTTCGCTGTCTTCAATCAGGTCTGTGATTTTAGTTTGTAGAATGTTTCTTGCAACTTCTATTGCTTTTTCTCTTGACTTCTTTGATTCTTCATCAAGGTAAATATCCATAGTTGGAGTTACTGGTTTCTTTCTTGCATCAACTAATTCAATTAATCTTGGAAGACCTAATGTTACGTTTCTTTCTTTAATTCCTGCAAAGTGGAAAGTTCTCAGTGTCATTTGAGTTCCTGGCTCACCAATAGATTGAGCAGTAACTATACCCACTGCTTGTCCAGGTTCAACTTTTGCTTTGTTATACAAAGAAAGACCTTTTTTACCTACAATGGTAACTCCTTCTTTACTTAATTTTGAATCTACAAGTCCATCAGTTACAAGTTTCTTCAATCTAGGGTTGAATGTTTTTGTGTATTTTTTGGCAATTTCCTCAATCTCTTCTTTTGTAGCCTTCTTTCCTGAATCAATAATAGTTTGAGATTCGATTAATCTATTGATGTTAAATGCCTCACCATGATCACTTTTTGCAACATCAATGCCATCTTCACCATACAAGAACTGAATAATATGTCCATGAGGATCCCTTACGGTGCCATCATATTCTAATCTAATATGTTCTAATGCGTTAATCAATCTACGCTGCATGTATCCACTCTGCTGAGTTCTAACTGCAGTATCTACCAGTCCTTCTCTTCCTCCCATAGCATGGAAGAAAAATTCCAGTGTTGAGAGACCTTCTCTGTAATTTGATTTTACAAATCCTTTAGCATCAGGATTTGGATCATGCTCTTGGAAATGTGGTAAGGCACGATTATGATAACCTGAGTGTAATCTATTACCTCTTCTTGATTGTTGTCCTAAGGCGCCTGCCATCTGACCTATGTTTAATGCAGAACCTCTTGCTCCAGTTGTTGCCATTATTCTTCCAGAGTTACTTTGATCAAGGGATTGGTCTGCAGTGTTTCCTGCCTTGTCTCTTGCTTTACCTAGCTCATTTACAATATATGCCTCAAGTGCTTCTTCAGGTTTCATTCCCCTTGTTAGTTTTAGAGTACCTTTTTCATATTGAGAAGTTAAATCAGAAATTACATCATACGTCTCATGAATGTCATCTAAAATTTGTTGCTTGTTTTTCTCTGGGATTTCCAAATCGGCATATCCGTAACTAAAACCATAATGAGTTATGTATTGTTTTACCATAATTAAGATGGAATTTAGAAAAGATTTTGCTTCAGCATTTCCATAATCTTTTGCTATTCTATGCAAAACACTTTCAGGTTCTTCAGCACCAATTGAAGCCTTGTCAATTACTCCGCTGATTAACTCACCTTGTTTAATTACAACATCTTTAGGTGCTCCTTTGGTTCCTTTTGACCATTTTGAGGTAATAACATAGTTGAAGTCTTTAGGCAAAAATAATGAGAATAATTGTTTGCCAGTATATGCTGGACCATCTTTTGTTTTGGAACCAGGTTTTGGAAGAGGACCAGCATATCCACCTAACATAGCAAGATTAGAAAATTCTTGAATTGATAGAGTAGTATCATCTTTTGTTAAAAGATACGCACCAGTAACAAAGTCTCTTAATGCTCCTATAATTGGACCACCGTATCTTGGGGAGATTAACTGATCCTGAACTCTCATAAGCAAAATTGCTTCTGCTCTGGCTTCTTCACTTTGTGGAACATGTAAATTCATTTCATCACCATCAAAGTCGGCATTGTATGGTGGACAAACTGATGGGTGCAATCTGAAAGTTCGTCCTGGCAATACCCTAACATAATGGGCCATTATTGACATTTGGTGAAGAGATGGTTGTCTGTTAAACATTACAATATCACCATCTGCTAGATGTCTCTCAACTAGATATCCAATCTCAAGAGTTTCAGCAATTATTGAACGATCTTCAACAAAATCAAGTCTAATCTTAACACCATCAGGTCTTACGATGTAGTTTACTCCTGGGAACTTATTTGGACCATTGATTACAAGTTGTCGCATTCTTTCAATATTCCATTCAGTAACAATTTCGGGAATTGTAAGCTTCATTGCAATTTGTTCAGGAACACCTACTTCAGACAAATCCAAATTAGGATCAGGTGAAATTACAGTTCTACTTGAAAAGTCAACTCTTTTTCCAGACAGGGATCCTCTAAATCTGCCTTCTTTTCCTTTGAGTCTTTGTGTTAATGTTTTTAATGGTCTTCCAGAACGATGATGAGCTTGAGGAATACCTGAAACCTCATTATCAAAATAGGTAGTAGCATGGTATTGTAACAAGTCAACCAAGTCTTGAACAATTAGTGGAGGAGTTCCTGCTTCTTTACTTTCTTTAAGTCTTTGATTAACTCTAATGATATCTACCATCTTATGGGTTAAATCATCTTCAGATCTTATTCCCGTTTCAAGGATAATAGAAGGTCTTACTGTTACTGGTGCGACTGGCATGGCTTGTAAAACAAACCATTCTGGTCGTGCAGTTACAGGATCGTATGATAGAAGTTTCAAATCATCATCAGTGATTTGAGAAAATCTTTCCCTTATTGTAATTGGCAATAATCTATGTTCACCTATCTCAGTTTTTTCAACGAAGATAGTTGGTTTTGTAAATATCAGTTCATATTGGGTTTTTCCACAATGAGGACATTCTTTTGCCTTTTTTGCTTTTTCTATAATTTGTTCTGGAATTCGTTTTTGAGAAATTAAGGTATACGCCAAGTGTTTTTCTTTAATTGCCTGAAATTCATCAAGGTCTTCTTGCGGTACTCGTAATCTTGCACATGACCTACAAGTTGATTGAAGCAGTTTGTGAATATTATCAATAAAGGCAATATGCAAAATTGGTTCTGCAAGTTCTATGTGTCCAAAGTGACCAGGACATCTTGCTGCAGTATTTCCACAAGTAAGACATTTTTGTCCAGGTTCTAATGTTCCTAGTCTTCCATCCATTAATCCTCCTTGGACAGGCATTCCATCTTCATCATAGGTTTCAGGTGCAGTAATCTCTGCTACAGAATATTTTCGAATTTCCGTTGGAGACCATACTGAGAATCGAATACCGTCAATTGATTTGATTGCTTGAACAGACATTATACTTTCTCCTTAATCAATAATCTTGGTGCTACATTCAAGCTTTGCAT